>JBCNVD010000019.1:0-4690 GCA_039630345.1 Aquificaceae bacterium | reverse complement strand
TCCGCTATTGGCTTTAAAGTTATTGATATAAAATCCATAGAGCGCCACAGAAGAGCTTTGCCGCAGTTTAATTTAGATTACGAAGAGGTTTTAAATATGGTAAAAGCCCTTGAAGATGAAAACCCGGGGCTTTTCATAGGCGGAAGCTTTGTCTTTGGACTCTCTATAGAGGATAAAATCCTGGGTGCAAAGACGCTTGCAAGAAGAGTTTATGAGTTTTTAAATAAACAAAAAGCCGTAAATAGCCCCAATCAGGATTCTGTAAGTTCCAAAGATGCTTAAGGCGTTTTTATTGGCAAAAATTAACATAAGTTTTATGCCCAAAAAAGCAAAAACCAGCGCTGATATAAAGCCCAATAGCATAATTTGCCAGTGGATGATGTTAAATGAATCTACGCTCTTAAATAGGTCGTAAATACTTGCCGCAAGAACCGTTGGAACTGCCAGCAAAAAGGAAAACTCCGCAGATTCTTTCCTGCCAAGGCCGAGTATCAATCCCCCCGCAAAGCAAGCCCCCGAGCGCGAAACGCCCGGAATAAAAGCAACGCTTTGAAAAAGACCTATGAGCATCGCTTCTTTCACCCCCGGCTCTTTGCCCTGCTGCGGCGTATATCTATCGAGCAAAATTAGCAAAAACCCACCTATAATTGAGCTAAAGACGACTATAATGTCGCTTCCTATAAGGTAGTCTTTTATGGGTCTATAGAGCAAAAACCCGACAATTGCGGTTGGCAAAAACCCCGCCAAAAGCAGTTTAAAGCTCTTTATGAGCTTTTGCCAATAGAGAAAAACAATCGCTAAAATAGCACCGCTCTGGATAGTTATTTCAAAGGTTTTTAAAAAATTATTATGCTCTATGCCAAGTAAATAAGAAGCAAGTATCAAATGCCCGGTTGAGGATATAGGCAAAAACTCCGTTATGCCTTCTATAGAGCCAAGGATAGTTGCCTGAAATAGCCCTAATTCAGCTTTCAAAGTTTATAAGCATCTTTTCCGCAACTTGTTTTGCAACTTCCTTTCCGACGAGTTTTTCCGCAAGTTTTAGCGAAAATTCAAGCGCAGTGCCTGGTCCCTGGCTTGTTATTATGTTGCCATCTTCGACAACTGAACTATCCAGGCTAACCGACGCTGACTTTATCTCACTTACAAGGGCTGGGTAGAGGGTTATTTTCCTGCCCTGAAGCATTTTAAAGCTCTCAAGGGTTGTAGGTCCTGCGCAGATTGCGCCTATGTATGCGCCTTTTTGCTGCATTTTATCAAGCAGGTCTTTTGCCCTCTGGTCGTTTTTTATCCTCTCTACGCCCCCGGAACCGCCCGGGATTATAACCATCTCAAGCTCGTCCGCATTTAGCTCGTCCAAAGTAACATCCGGCAATATTTTGAGATTTCTTGCGCTTGCGACGGGCTCTTTTGAAAGCCCTGCTATTATAACCTCAACGCCTGCGCGCCTTAGTATATCTATAGGCGCGACCGCCTCTATCTCTTCGTATCCTTCAGCCAAAATAATTGCAACCTTCTTCATCCCTTTACCTCCTTTAATTTATCGCGTGCTTGACTTAATAAACTCAAGCACTCTGATTGGGTCAGCATTTGGGTCAACCCCTCTATAGATTTTAGCAACTCTCATATCCGGCGCTATCACTATGGTGTCTCTTGAGCAAAAGCCCATCAAAACCCTAACCCCATAGGCTTTTGCCACCTCGCCTTTTGGGTCTGAAAGGAGCTCTACCTTGAGAGAGTATTTCTGGGAAAATCTCTTTATGCTATCTACGCTGTCGGTGCTTACTCCAAAAACCACTGCGTTATAGCTGTCAAAGTCTTTTTTTAGTTTTGAATATTCCTTTGCCTGAGCGGTGCAACCGGGTGTATCCGCTTTTGGATAGAAGTATAAAACGACCCACTTAGCCGCAAGGTCTGAAAGGTTGACTCTTTTATTGTCCTGATTTAGAAGCGAAAACATATAAGCAGGCATACCTTCTTTGATTGCAGCAACTGACATACCCATCACCCCAAACAGCATAGAGATAAAACGCTTCATAGGTAAAATTTAAACACCATCTTTATGAGCTTTTATCCTGCTTCTTACTCGGATAAGACCAAGTATTGTAAAAATAACCCCAAAAAAGAGCGCAATAAAGCCAAATAGCAAAAGAAAGCTCCAGGCGCCAATTAGCATCAAATACCCGCCTATTGCAGTAAGGTCTTCCGAGTATACTTCAGATAGCTCTCTGTATAAAAGGGACTGAAGATAAAGCCCTGTGCCAGATATTAGGGCAGTTATTGACAAAAGGCCAAAATCAAATCCAGAGTTTTCCAAAACCTTATGAGCCCATAGCCCCCCGCTTAGCGCAAGAAAAACCCCAAACGAAAAAAGAATTCTGGTTTTTTGCCCTATCTTATCTAGCCCAAGCCCGCCGGCAATTAGCATGATAGCCCCAAGTATAGCAACCTCAGGGAAGATAGAGCCAAGGGCAAGAGCTATAGCGCCCGCTATCGCAAGGTTTATAAAGAGCATTATAATATTTTTAATACCTTAAGGAGGATGTAGGATGCAAGCGCCTGATCTTGTGATAATTTTGCTAACGGGCAAGGAAAACGCCAAAAGGCTTCCATCCGCTTTTTTCCTAGCTTCCACAGCAGCAGCGGAGGATATGAAAGTCGTTATTTACTTCACCGGTCCTTCCACAGAACTGCTTAAAAAAGGCGTTGCGGACGAGATTTACCCGATGGAAGGGGGTCAACCGCTATCTTACTTTATAAAACTCGCTCAGGACAACGGCGTTCAGATGATTGCCTGCAAGCAGTCTCTGGATCTTAATAATATGTGCGAAACTGACCTTGGATATTCCTTCCCGGTTATGAGCCCAACTCAGGCTCTGCCTTCGCTAGCAGGCGCAGGAAAGGTTCTAACCTGGTAAGAGCTCAAGGCAGGCTTTTATAACCTCTTTTGGCTCTATTTCAAGGCAGGCAAGGTCGCCCCTTTTGCACCTGCCTTTTCCATGAAGGTCGCAGGGTTGACAGCTAAGGCCTTTTAAAATGACTTTGCCCTCTTTTTCACTTAGGGCAAATCCAAGCGTTGGGTGAGTAGAGCCAAAGATCTGCACCGCCTTTGTGCCAACGGCTCTTGCTATATGAACAGGCGCAGAGTCGTTGCCTATTAAGAGCTTTGCCCCTGCAATAAGCGAAGGCAGGTCTTTTAAACTCACCTTGCCACATAGATTAAGCGCGTTTTCGCAATCGCAAGGGTCTTCTTCGCTACCTATAACGACTGCTCTATAGCCAAGCGAAGCTATCTCTCTGCATACATCTTTAAAGTAAGGGTAGCGCTTCTTTATGTATCTTGCCCCGGGCGCTATGCAAATGTAATCTTTGCCTATTAGACTTTTAAACTCTTCCAAAAGCCTATAATTAACTTCGAGCTTTAACTTCCCGGAGCTTTCGCCAATTGTTTTTAAGTAAGCATCAACGACGCTGTAGGGTCTTCTAAAGGATTTAAACCTTATTGCGAGCCTTCTTCTAAGAGACTGCTTTTTTATAACTTTCCACTTTCCCCCTATTAAAAGCCTTAAAACAAAAGTTTTTAAGTTTTTATGAAGGTCTATATATAAATCATAACCCTTTAAAGAGCTTAAAAAATCTCTTGAAAATAGCCCCTCTTTGGTTGTTTGCAAGACCTTAACCCTTTTATCGTAATGAAAAACCTCACCATAGGGAAAGAGCGTCAAAAGATTTACTTCAAAGCCTCTTTTAATTAAAGGCTCAAAGACCGCGCAGGTTAAAACGACATCTCCAAGAGAAGAAAGCCTTATAATGAGAGCTTTTTTATCCACCGCTAAAGGGAGGAAGAACCGCTACCTTCTCTTGACCTTCAAGGATATGCTCTTCGCCAACTATCTCAAAATTGATTGCAAAACGCGAGCTTTTTAAAATGTCCGCAGCCTTTTGATAACGATTTATTAAAAGCTCTCTCAGGTCTTTGATGCTGCCTCTGAATTCTATCTCTTCTGAGGCTTTGCCGGTTAGCTCCTTTAAAGATGCAAAATATATAACTTCCAGCATAATATAATAACTTTAACAGAATGAAAAACACAGAATTTACCCCCAGAGTTAGCAAGCTACCAAAGTACATCTTTGCAATGGTTAATGAGCAAAAGATTCAGCTCCGAAGGCAGGGCGAGGACATCATAGACCTTGGGATGGGCAATCCCGACCTTCCTCCTGCAACTCACATCATAGAAAAACTCTGCGAGGTAGCAAGGCGCGACAACGTCCATGGCTATTCAGCCTCAAGGGGCATCCCAAGGCTCAGAAAAGCAATATCTGATTTTTACTTAAAAAGATATGGCACAAAAATAGACCCCGAGACCGAAGCGATAATGACCATAGGCGCAAAGGAAGGCTACTCACATCTGATGCTTGCCCTTTTAGAGCCCGGGGACACCATTCTTGTCTCAAATCCTACCTACCCCATTCACTACTATGCCCCCATCTTAGCTGGAGTAGACGCAATATCGTTCCCCTTAAATCAAACAGACTGTTCAGTGTATTATTTTTTAAAAAACATAAGCGACGCCCTTCGGGCGTCATTTAAAAAGCCAAAAGCTATAGTTCTGAGCTTTCCTCACAATCCAACAACGGCCTGCGTAAGTCTTGAATTTTTCAAAGAAATAGTCTCAATCGCCAAAAAAGA
>JBCNVD010000018.1:0-35593 GCA_039630345.1 Aquificaceae bacterium | reverse complement strand
TTTTACCTTCTCCTCTCTCACCACCCTTCTGTGAAAGACTCTTATTCTAGGAGGAGTTCTTCTCGGTTCAAAAGGCTTTGTAAGATAGTCATCCGCACCAAGGAAAAGCACCTTTCCTTGTCCTCAAGTTTACCCCTTGCGGTAAGCACAGAGAAGCCGGTGTCTTGTCTCCCTTCTCTCTTAAACCCTTCGGAGTTTCCCGCTTATGTGTGGCATCATAAGGTCAAGCACTATCACATCATATGCGGAAACCTCAAGAAGGTCAAAAAACTCTCTGCCGTCCTCTACCCAGTCCACCACCAAACCTTCCATATTAAGGTATTCTTTCGAACTTCCCCCAGAAGTCTGTAGTCTCTACCACAAAACTTTCACCGCTTAGATTATAACCTCAATGGCTTCTTTTATGTGTCTGACGGGTATTATTTCCATTCCCTCAATTTCTACGTAAGAGCTCTTTGGCACTATGGCTTTTTTAAAGCCAAACCTAGGCTCTCTTTTAGCCTCTCTTGTGCAAAGTGAACCGCTCTGACCTCCCCGGAGAGTCCTAACTCTCCAAAGACCACAAGGTCACCCACTGGCCTGTCCTTACCAAGCTACTACCGCAAGGGCTACCGCAAGGTCTATAGCAGGCTCTTCCACCCTTACTCCACAAGGTTTACAAACGCATCCCTGTCCCTTGTAAAGACCTTGCCTCCTTCTCAAGGACCGCAAGTATAGAGAGAGAGTCTTCAGATTAGAAACCCCTCCGTCCTTCTCTGCGGTGTGGTATGAGAGCCCGTCCTGGTAAAGAACTGAACCTCAAGCAAGACCGGCTTGCTACCTTCTGTGTGTGGAAGGACCACGTTACCTGGGGAGTCGACCCTTTCCTGCAGTAAAAAGGCAAGGCTCCGGCACTTCCTCAAGACCCTTATCTGACATTTTGAAAAACAGGAGCTCCCCACCCGCACCGAAGCGGTTTTTAATCACCTTCAAAATCCTATAAAAGTTAAATCTCTCTCCCTCAAAGTATAGCACCGTATCCGCCAGATCTTACAGCACCTTTGGACCTGCCACCACACCTTCCTTGTTTACCTGACCTACCAAGAAAAAAAGGGTACGCCGTAGGCTTTGCAGAACTCTAAAAGTCTGAAGGCACACTCTGTTTACCTGAGCGACAGAACCCGGAGAAGATTCTAACCCAGAGCTGTGAAGGGTCTGTATAGAGTCCACCACAGAGAAGCGGGCTTTTCTCCTGAAATTGCAGAAAAGGTTTTCAAGGTTGGTCTCTGGAAGGGTTAAAAGTCTCTCCGAAGATACACGAGCCTTCAGAGCTACCGCAACCTGCGAAGGAGACTCTTCGCCGGAGACAGTATGCAAGACGGTGCCGTAAGTTTTTGAAAAGTTTTCGGAAGACTGTGAGAATGAAAAAGGTGGATTTCCCTATACCCGGTTCGCCCGCGAGTAAAACTACTTGCCCTTTTATAAGACCCCCCGCCAATCGCAAGATCAAAGCCCCTAAAGCCAGTGCTTAGCCTTTCTAACCCTTCCTCCGTCCAGCTTAGCACCGGTCTTGCAAGCTTGGCAGATGCGTTTACTGTCTTTCCCGGGAGATCCTTGTCTTTCCACTAGAGAGTTCCAGGTTCACAAGAAGGACGTCTCCCCAACCATCGGGAGCTTGAAAAACACATCCTTGACAGACAAAGATAGTTTTCCTTCCTCATGCTCCTTTTATTTTTTGACAAGCGCAAGATTGAACCTGTACCCTTTTACGTAAAGGGTGGCACTGGATATGTCTTTAGGCAGTAAAGGAAAGTATACAAAGCCTTTTAGCTTTGCACCTGTCTGGAGCTCTCCAAATATAAAGGCATAGTTTACCACGTCCGGAGAACCTCTTGCGGGTGGTGGAGAGCTGTAGCCAGAACCCACCCAGAGAGAGCTGGAGCCAAAGCCATACCCGAAGCCAAGACCTACACCAAAACGAGGTCCACGCCATACAAAACTGCTAACGTCAGAAGGACTTAGAGGATTATACTGATTTCCCTTTCCGTCAATGGGTAGAGGTAATTGTAGGAAAGGAACTTGCGGTATGGTGGCAGAACTCAGAGGTTATCACTTAAATTTCTCTAACCTTAGTCTAAGTTTCGGTCTAAGTCTTGCAAACAGATTTCCTTGACAATCAGGGTTTTGAGCTTGCCGAAATACTGTTATATAAACATTTTCTTGCAAGTCCTGATATTTTTACTTTTGCTCTACTTTTGATGGCGGAGCCGACGGGACTTGAACCCGCGACCTCCGGCTTGACAGGCCGGCGTTCTGACCGAGCTGAACTACGGCTCCAGCTAAGGTCATGATTATATCACCTTTGCAAAATACCATTAAAGTAGAGCTCTATATCTTTTGCAAGCTCTACATCTTTGTAGGTTATGCCTTTTGCTTCGTGAGTTGTTAAAACTATTGTGATTGATCTGTAGCTTACGCTAATATCTGGATGATGCCAGTGGGATTGGGCAAGCGATGCTGCGCAGTTAAAGAGCATCACGGTTTGAAGCCAGGACTTTGTCTGGTAGGTTTTTTTAATAGAGCTCTCCTCAATAGACCAGCCGGGCGGAAGCTGAGAGAGGATTTCTTCTTTTGATAAAAGCTTTAGCTCTTTTTCTGACATCTTTGACAGACCCCAAATAAGTTTATACCAAAGGTTTGAATTTTATAACCTAAAACTTCCTTTGGCGGATGCCAGTCAAGACTTAGCTCTATATCCTGTATTGCACCGCAGCTTACACATATAAGATGGTGATGGTGTGAGATGTTTGCATCGTAGCGCACAGAGTTTCCAAAGTAGGCAACTCTTTTGATAAGACCTGCTTCTTCTAAGGTTTCAAGAGTTCTATAAACTGTTGCCAATGAGACGAAAGGATGTTTTTGCTTGACACTTAGGTAAATTTCTTCCGCAGTTGGGTGGTCAGAGCGGTTTTTGATATTTTCGTAAACCGCAACCCTTTGCGGCGTTAGCTTAAGACCGCGCTCTTTAAACGCAGTTATAAAGCTCTCTAAAGCGCCTAAACTCATTAATATAATATAGTGCAGATAATAGTTATTTTCATCCTGATTGCCAGTATAGTCAGTTGCGGGGGCTCTATTGAAGCCAGAGAGTGTAAGCTTTTAACTGCAAGGACGCCGCAGGAACATAGTCAGGGACTTATGCATAGAAGAACGCTCGATAACTACGATGGGATGGTCTTTATATACGAAAGCGCAGAGCCAAGGCAATTCTGGAATATGAACACTCATCTTGATTTGATACTTTACTGGTTTAGAGGGGGAAGACTAATTGGGGTTTCAGAGCTAAAACCCATAGAACAGCATGGGCTTATGATAGTTAGCTCGCCTGAGCCTGTTGATATGGTGGTTGAACTACTAAGAGGCAGAAGATGCAAATTTATGGGCATTGAGCTTAACTCAACGAAGTTTTAAACTGGCAAGCGTAAATACTGCAAGGAGAATAGATATTATCCACATTCTTATAACAATCTTTGGCTCTGGCATGCCAAGGAGCTCAAGATGGTGGTGAAATGGAGCCATTCTAAAGAGTCTTTTGCCGCGGGCTTTAAAATACCAAACCTGAAGTATAACAGACAAGGTTTCAAAGACGAATATTCCGCCTGCTAAGGGCAATAGCAGCTCGGATTTTGAAACTAAAGCTATAACCCCAAGGGCTGCGCCAAGGGAAAGAGCTCCAACATCACCCATAAACAGCTGGGCAGGAAAGGCATTAAACCACAAAAATCCAAGACCTGCGCCAACTATGGCAAAACAGAAGACGCTTACCTCTCCCGCGTATGGAACATGCGGTATTCCAAGGTATCTTGCAATTTCGTAGTGTCCAACTGCATACGAAACGAGCCCTAAAGCGCCCGCGCAGGTCATGACAGGACCTATCGCAAGCCCATCAAGTCCGTCGGTTAAATTAACCGCATTTGAAGCAGCCACTATCACAAAAGTGGCAAAGGGGATATAGAGCAAACCAAGGTCGAGACTCAGATCTTTAAAAACCGGAAAATAAAGCCTTGTATCCACAAACTCAAGAAGATACAAAAACACAGACACTGAAAAAGCTATCAAAACCTGGGCCAGAAACTTCTTCTTTGCGCTTATGCCCTTTTTGTTTTTGAGTTTTGTAAAATCGTCCCAGAAGCCAACCATGGCAAAGCCGATGGTGCAAAAGGATAAAATCCAGAAATAAAATAGGTCAAGTCTCATAAGCAAAGAGCAGGACAGAACCACAGATAAAACCACAATCAGACCGCCCATGCTGGGTATGTAGCGTTTATTTATATGACCTTCAGGGGTGTATTGCCTTACATATCCCCGAAAGAGTCTCTGAAGGGCTTTCATTTTTTTAACAAAGTAAGGGGTAAGGTAAAGGGTTATCAAAAACGCCATCAAAACCGCAAGAAAAGACCTGAAAGTTATGTATCTGAAAACATTCAGAGGTGAAAACTCCTCTTTTAAAAGCAATGCAAGATGATACAGCACGTTAGCACCTGTTTTTGCTAAAGAGTCTATCCAGAATTATTGCGACCGCGTTTCTCACAGATAGATGATTCCAATCGCCTGCACCTTTTATGGGCTCAAGCATGTAGTCAAAGGTCTTTAAAAGCTCCGGGGGTATGCCATAGCCTGTGCCAAAGACCAGCAAAAACTGCTGATTTTTGTCCTTTAAAATCTCTGTGAGCTCTTTGTAGCTTATTTTAAATGGGTATTCTCTTGCGTCTGTTCCTATGAGCTTTGGGCGCTTGCCCGTTTGGGTAAAGATGTCTTCCATCACTTCATCAAGAGTGTAAGAGAGTTTAACCAAACTGACAACTTCGTGCCTGGTTGGGTTTATCTTTGCTCCTTCCTCAGATAGCCAGTATTGGAGCTGTTTTTTTATAACCTCTCTTTGGCCATCCACTGGCTGGATTATGTAGTATGAGCCAAGTTCGTAGGCTCTAACGGGCCTAGCGATGTCATGAAGGTCCAGAGTTACAAAAGAGGTAACCACATGCTTGCCGTTTTTATCAAGGGCAGGATAGTGTAAAAGCGCAACAGAGACATGAGAGTTTGCAGGGGGGGTCGAAGGGGGGAACTCCCCCCTTCGCTTTAGGACAAACTCCATCAAGAAATTATAAAATCTTGGCGTGGGGACTTTAAAGAGGGTTATGGTTATAGGGTCTGGTCCTATATTGATTGGTCAGGCGGCGGAGTTTGACTACTCGGGGGTGCAGGCCTGCAGAGAGCTCCTTGAAGAGGGGATAGAGGTTGTTCTGGTTAATTCAAATCCGGCGACTATCATGACTGATCCGAGGATGGCTCATAGAACTTATATAGAGCCGATAGTGCCTGAAGTGATTGAAAAAATCATCCAGATTGAAAGACCGGAGGCGATTTTGCCAACGATGGGGGGGCAAACTGCTCTGAATGTTTGTGTAAAGCTTTATGAGTCTGGGGTTTTGGATAGGTTTGGGGTTAGGTTAATTGGCGCAAGTTATAGCGCCATAAAAAAGGGCGAGGATAGAGAGCTCTTTAGAAAAGTGGTAAAAGAAGCAGGGCTGGAAGTGCCGCCAAGCGCGGTGGTTTCTTCTATTGAAGAAGGGCTAAAAGCCATAAAAGACATTGGCTTTCCCGTGATTATAAGACCTGCTTTTACCTTAGGGGGCTTTGGTGGCTCTGTGGCAAGTAGCGAAAGTGAGCTAATTTCCGGGCTTGAGAACGCTCTTAGGAGCTCCCCTATCAAACAGGCGATTATGGATATGTCCTTGCATGGCTGGAAAGAGATTGAGCTTGAGCTATTAAGAGACAAAAATGGCAATGTCATAGTGGTTTGCGGGATTGAAAACTTTGACCCGATGGGAGTTCATACGGGCGATTCCATAACTGTAGCCCCTATTATGACCCTGAGCGATAAAGAGTATCAGACTCTAAGGGATGCAGGAATTGCCATAATGAACGCGGTCGGAATAGAGGGCGGGGGCGCAAATGTGCAGTTTGCAATAGATCCCAAAACCGGCAGGTTTTTCGTAATTGAGATGAACCCAAGGGTATCTCGCTCGAGCGCTCTTGCTTCAAAGGCTACTGGCTTTCCTATTGCGAAAGTGGCCACAAGGCTCGCTCTTGGCTACACTTTGGATGAGATTAAAAACGCGGTCACTGGCACAACGCCTGCAAGCTTTGAGCCAAGTCTTGATTATGTTGTTGTTAAGATCCCTAGATTCGACTTTGCTAAATTTCCAACCTCCAAAAACGCCCTTGGCACCAGCATGAAGTCAGTGGGCGAGGTTATGGCAATAGGGAGAACCTTTAAGCAAGCTCTTAATAAGGCAATCCAGAGCCTTGAAGTAGGTAGATACGGGCTTAGCAACCCCGACTATTCGACTTTGAGTATTCAGGATATAGAAAACGGGCTAAGGATTCCAAACCCGGAAAGGCTATGGTTTATATCAGGCGCCTTTAGAAAGGGCTTTAGCTTGCAAGAGGTTCATCATCATACCAGAATAGACCCCTGGTTTTTAGAGCAAATAAGACAGCTGGTAATTTCTGAGAAGGACTTTATTTATGGACTAAATCAAAACAATCTAAAAAGCGCCAAGATGGATGGGCGCTCAGACGAAGAGATTGCTTACCTTTGCAACATGAGCGTTGATGAAGTAAGAAACTTAAAGAGCTCCCTTGGACTAAGACCGAGCTTTAAAAGCGTCGATACTTGCGCAGGCGAGTTTGAAGCTCTAACTCCTTATTATTATTCTTCCTACGAAGAGACCTACATAGACGAATCTGGCAAAGAGATTCTTGACGAGGATTAAAGCGAGCGAATAAGCAAAGGGGTATTTTCAAGGCAGTTTAGGATATTTTCAAGGCTATCTTCTGGCACAAAGTAGACCCTTCCGCCCCTTGGGCTGTCTTTTTCCTTAAGAGGCTTTATCCTGACATACCCAAGAGAGGGGGAGGCTACATACCCGGTTTGATAATTTAAATCATCGCTCCAGCAAAGCTCTGCCAAAACCCCGCAAAAGACATTCTTGGTAGCAAGCGCAAGGGCATCGGGCAATCTACTCAGGTATTCTTTCCTTATAGAGCGATTTATAAGAATTTTCTTAATCTCGCTTCGCGAAAGCCAGTCTACCTTTATGGTTCTTACACCTCTATAGGGGTCTTTCTCAAGCCTTTCGCAGCTCTCAGGGTTCATAAGAATAGCCCCTCGCATGTTTTTAAAATCCGGCGAAGGACCTTTGCTTAAGAGCTCTATAGCCAGATTGGCGCATCTTTGGTTAACGCCTGATTTTATAAGGAGACTCTTTGCAAAATCTCTTGCTTCTTTAACGGAATTAAAGTCATAACTGCTTATTTTTAGAGCTCTTTCTATAATTTCCACAGACGATAGCTTTTCCACAGTTAGCACCATCTTATCAAAGCAGGAAGGTCTTTTAGAGAGCTCTAATAAAACCCTCCTTAGATGGTCTTTTTCGGCTATTCTCTCTGCACCTGATATATGCTCTCCGGAGAGACTTGCTCTCATTCTGATGCTATAGAGTTCTTTCGAGTTCATAGAGAAACTTATACTTTAAAAATGTATATATACTTCCGGAGGATGCGGCAAGAAAACCGCGAGTGCCATCCATAAATCCAAGTTTTAAAAAGTAAACTTTAAAGAAGTGCCAAAAAGGGTTAAAAATTAAGTTCCAAAACCTGAATTTTTTTCCAGAGGATTTCATCTCAATAGCCATCAAATGAGCATATCTGAGGTTTTTTTCGTATTGTTCTTTAAGGTCTTTGAAAGAAAAGTGATATATATCTCCTTTTAGCTTGCCGGTTTTTGTGGAAACTATTGGCTTTTCGTGAACTTTGCCTTCAAAAACCACGCTACCTTTTTTGAAAAGTCTAAGTCTCCACTCTGGATACCAGCCGTGGTTTAAAAACTTTCCCAGGTAATAAGGCCTTCTAGAAAGATAATATGCCCCATAGCGGGGGTTTTTAAGCTCTTTTTGGATGCTATCTCTTAGCTCGCCTGAGAGCTCCTCGTCAGAGTCCAGAATCAGTATCCAGCTATTTTGGCAGAGGTTTATTCCAAAATTTAGCTGGTTTGCATAGCCTTGCCATGGGTTAAATACCACCTTTGCACCGAGAGCTTTTGCATTTTCCACAGTGGCGTCTTTTGAGCCAGAATCCACAACGACTATCTCACTTACGATATCTTTTGCACTATTTATGACGCGCTTTATCGCCTCTTCCTGGTCTTTCACGCAAACAAGAAGAGAGAGCATTAAATATAATCATAATTGATGGCAAGACCAAGGCTTCAAGAAGTTGCGGAATCTATAGGAGTGCCAGTTTCGGAAATCAAAAACTTCCTCAAAGAGTGGGGAATAGAGAAGAAAAACTTCTCCACTTTAGAGGAAGAAGAGCTCCAGATGATATACGACCACTTTGGCTCTGCCAAAAGTCAGCAAAAGACTCAAAATAAAGAACAACCAGCCCAGAAAAAACAGCAAACTCAAAAACCTCAGGTGCAACCCGCTCAGAAAAATCCAGTTAGTCAAAAGCAAGAGCAAAAACAGCAAACGCCAAAGCCAAAAGCCATAAAACCCGCACCGCCACCACCTGCACCTCCACCTGTTCAAATAAAAGAAAAAGAGCAGGAAAAAAATAACTTCACAAAACCCAAAAAGGACGAACAGCAAATACTCAAAAAACTACAACAGCAAAATGCAAAAAAAGAAAAACCCCAGCAAGAACAAACCGAGGAATTAAAAATAGTTGAAATTCCGCCCATTTTAACTGTCAGAGAGCTCTCAGAGCTCCTTTCCACCCCCCCAAATCAGGTAATGACAGAGCTATTAAAGAAGGGCATTCTGGCAACCATTAATCAAAACATAGACCCTCAGATAGCCCTTGAAATTGCCCAGTCTATGGGGTTTCTTGCAGAGATAAAGCAAGAAAAAGAACAAGAGCAAGAGATTCAAAAACCCTCAGAGGGCAAAGAGCTCCGCCCGCCTATAGTGGTCGTTATGGGTCATGTGGACCACGGGAAAACCACCCTTCTTGATACGATTAGAAAAACGCGCGTTGCGCAAAAAGAAAAGGGGGGAATAACCCAGCATATTGGCGCATCGATGGTTGAGTTAAACGGCAAGGGCAGGATAACTTTCTTAGACACCCCCGGACACGAGGCTTTTACAACCCTAAGAGCCAGAGGCGCACAGGTCACAGACATAGCAGTCCTTGTGGTTGCTGCAGATGATGGGGTTATGCCACAAACTATTGAGGCAATAAACCACGCAAAGGCTTTCAATGTGCCCATAATCGTCGCGGTTAACAAAATAGATAAACCCGAAGCAGACCCACAAAGGGTCAGAAGAGAACTCTCAGAGCACGGTCTAATTCCGGAAGAGTGGGGAGGAGATACGGTTTTTGTGGATGTTTCTGCCAAAACAGGACAGAATATCGATAGCCTTCTTGAATACATTCTGATAGTTGCAGAGCTTTTAGAGCTAAAGGCAAACCCGGATGTCCCTGCTTATGGAACTGTCATAGAATCAAAGCTTGACCGCCAGAGAGGTCCCACAGTTAGCGTAATAGTCCAGGATGGAACTTTAAAGGTAGGAGACCCTGTCGTCGCAGGCTGTGCCTTTGGTAAGGTAAGGGCGATGTTTGACGACAGAGGAAAACCAATAAAGAGCGCAGGGCCTTCGACACCTGTGGAGGTGCTTGGCTTTGAAGAGCTCCCGGATGCAGGAGACCAGCTAAAAGTCACCAAAGAAGAAAGAGAAGCAAGACTCATAGCAGAGCAAAGAAAACTAAAGAGAGAGCTCTCGCAAAAGCTGTCAAAAGGCATATCCCTTGAAGAAGTATTTAAAAGAATTCAGGAGGGCAAGAGCAAAGAACTCAGAATTATCATAAAAGCAGACACCATAGGCTCTATAGAAGCTCTTAAAAAGTCGCTTACAGAGCTCTCAAGCGAGCAGGTAGGAATAAGGATAATCCACTCAGATGTTGGCTCTGTTAGCGAAAACGATATTATGCTTGCAAAGGCGGCTGAAGCTATAGTTGTTGGTTTTAATGTCCGCCCGGATACCAAGGCAAGAGAGGCTTCAGAAAAAGAAGGCGTTGATGTAAGGCTATATTCAATCATCTACGAAGCGATAGAAGATGTGAAAAAAGCCCTTATGGGCATGCTAAAGCCTATTCAGAGAGAGGTCTTCCACGGAAGTGCGCAGGTAAGGGCAACTTTCAAAATCAAAGGTGTCGGAACTGTTGCGGGTTGTTACATAGCCGAAGGTAAAATCCTGAGAAATGCGCGTGCAAGAGTTGTAAGAGACGGGATAGTTATCTTTGACGGAAAAATTGAAAGCCTTAAACACTTTAAAGAGGACGTAAATGAGCTAAGCAAAGGCTTTGAGTGCGGTATTAAAGTAAAAGACTTTAACGACATTAAAGTAGGCGACATTATAGAATGCTACGAGATAAAGCTAGAACAGGCACAGCTCTGAGCATCTCTGAAATATACAGGTCTTTTCAGGGCGAAGGGCTTTTATCGGGCGTGCCGGCGCTTTTTATAAGGCTTCAGGGCTGTAATCTAAGATGTAGCTGGTGCGACCAGGAGTCTTCTCTGGAATTTACTAAAAACAATCTCAAAAGCATCTGTGAATTAGTTGAGGAAGCAAGGGGCATAAAGCATGTGATAATCACCGGCGGAGAGCCAATGGCACATGAAGGTCTTCCTGAGTTGGTGAGAGCTCTTTTAAAGGAAGGTCACACGGTGCAAATTGAAACCAACGGCACTTTGTGGCAAAACGGTCTTGAAAGTCTTGAAGGGCTCTTTATAACATGCTCTCCAAAACCTTCTGCAGACTGGCAAGTGCATAAGGAAGTTCTTAAAAACCTCTTTGAACTAAAGTTTGTAGTGGATAGAAAACTAACTCTCTCGGTTTTGCTAAGAGAAGAGTTTAAAAAATACCTGGACTTTAGAACCACTCTTCAGCCAGAGAGCAATAAAGAGGAATTTTTAATAAAAGCCCAGGAGCTTGCAAGAGATCTTAGCGCTCTTGGATACAACGTCAGGGTGCTTCTTCAGCTACATAAGATTTTGGGCCTCTCTTGACATCCCTTTGCGGGAAAAAGTATTGAACCACTGAATGGTAAAGAGCCTTTGCAAACTCATCCTGAAATTCTTCCTGAGCCATCAGGGTTGCCTCCATAGGGTTTGTTATAAAACCAACTTCAACGAGCACAGAAGGAATCCCGGGGGTTTTCAAAACCGCAAAGCCCGCTCTTTTTATGCCCCTGAAATGTACCTCACGCGATAGTCTTTTTCTAACGGTGTTTGCAGTAAGCTTAGCAAAATTATACCCTTCATAGAGGGTAACATCTATGGCAAGGTCTGCAAGGGCCAATCTCGCAGGGACAGAAAAGCTTGCATTACCAAGAACTAAAGAGGCATAAGAGTCGCTGTTTACTATCTGGCGTTTTTTGCGCATCGCAGCTTCTGAAGAAATGGCAAAGAGGGTGCTCCCTCTTGCATATGGCGAGCGATCAGGCGCGGCGTCCGCGTGGATACTTATAAATAAGTCCGCCCGGTTTCTAAGAGCTATTCTTGAGCGCTCTTCCAGAGGTATAAAAACATCACTCTCTCTTGTTAAAACCACTTTAAAGCGCCCATCTTTTTTAAGTAGCTCTGCAAGTTTTTTTGCTATATCCAAAACCAGGTCCTTTTCCTTAAGACCGTTGACCCCCATAGCACCGGGATCGTGCCCTCCATGACCTGGGTCTATAACTATGAGTCTTCTTTGAGAAATAACACGCGAGGAGCTAACTTCACTCACTATCCTTGGTTTTTCTGTCTTACTTGTCTCCTGGCGGATGATTTTTACAATAGAGGGCTCTATGATTGCAAGTATCTCATCATCTTCAGAAACCTCAGGCGCAGTTTTTTCAATAGCTTTGTATAAATCAATAACTATACGATAAGGTTCCTGGAGAGAAAAGACCTTGACCTGGGAAAAATCACCCTCAAAAACAAGACGGGTAAAACCTGAATGCCTGCCCACTCTTACGCCGGGAGGAATTTTAGACTTATCCAAATCTGAAAATATGTCTATCACCAGCCTCTTTGGGTTTTCCAGAGTGAAGGCTTTATATTGAACCTGCGTGGAAAACTCAAAAACAACACGCTTTTTGTCTTCGTAATCTCCAACTCTGGAAGTAACTAACCTTCCAAAGGTCGGAAAACTAAGAACCAAAGTAATTAAAACTATCTGGAACAGTAATCTCATCCTCCACCTCTTCCTGTCTTGTTGCCCAAGCGGGCATTGGAAATCTCACAAGCAAGGGACTGGGAACATCCGGCTGATATAGCACCATGCTCCCTTTTTTAAGAAGAAGAGCGCGCCTTCTAAAGCCTCCGGTTAAAAAGTCATACTCTTTGCTTGCAAGTTCCGAAGGGTCCATCCTGCCAACTACCTTTATAGCACAGTTGGCAACTATGCGCTTCTCTACCTCGCTTGCGGTTTGTTGTGCGCCAATTAAAATAATCCCAAGGCTCCTTCCGCGCTCTGCTATATCCAGAAGGATATCCTTAAGAGGGCTCCAACCCTCTTTTGGAGCGTATTTATTAAGCTCGTCAAGCACTACGAAAATTCTCGGTTCTGGACTTGTCCTGAGCTCTTTTTCCCTGAAAAGCCTTCTCAAAATTGCGCCAACGACAAACATCTTGGCAAGACTATGGAGCGAGCTTATATCAACTACCTCTATCCTGCCACCGCTTACTTCAGGACTTTGAGTTTCATTAACTCCTACAAAATGCGAAATGTAGTGGCAGGCTCTAGTAAACCTTCTCATAAAGGCATAGACAGTCTGTAAAGACGCATCACCAAACCAGTAGCGATAGTCGTCCGTGGTTTCTCTGCTTTTTGCCTCCTCTTTTTCTGATATTGCATTTTTCAGTCTCTGCAGCAAATCTTCAAGAGTTTCTATATCCCTGCCGTCTTTGCCTATAAGTCTATTACCTAAGTCATCCTTAGAACTACTTTCCGCAAGCTCGTAGAGTCTGTTTGCAACTCTGTCTATAACATAGTGAAGGTTGGAAGAACCTTCGAGACCCTCCGTGAACATAAATCTTATCAATCCCTCCCGGGCAAAGTCTTGCATACTCCAGCAAAAGGTCTTTACATTCTTATCAAATCTGTTTGAATCCGGCAAGCCTCTGGAAGAAGGATGAGGCGGGCAATAAAACTCGACATCTTTAAATGGTTTAGGTTCTAGACCCATTAACCTATATAGCTTGCGGTCTTCTTCTCTTATGTTTTTGTTTTTTTTATCAAGCCACAAAAGGTCTTTACCCTTTACATTGAAAATAAGAGTCCCTACTCCAGAGCGGTCTTCAACGGTTGAGAGAATCGAATATAGCAGGAAAAGGGCGTAAGAGGTTTTGGTCGCCACTCCCGACATTCCGGAGATGCTAATGTGCGCCCCTTCTTTTCCGTTGACGAAGTTTAAGTTTGCGTATATGACATTTCCGAATCTATCAACGCCTGCGGGAAACTTTGCCCTCATCTGGTCTACATAAATTGCCTTCTTTAAGTGATCATCGGTGGCTATATAAACTTTATCGCCCGGAGATGGCGCAAAAAATGCCTCTGGCTCAACTCTTATAACGTTAGCTTTTGCTATGTGGGCAATATTAACTGGTATTACTCCATTTGTTGCAAGCTGGGCATCAAGCACAAGCTCGACACCTTCGAAATATTTTGAAACCTCAGCAACAACGGCATAGAAGAAATACTCTTTATCTTTGGCTTTTGATACCACGAAAACTATCTGGTCAAGCTCTAAAATATCATCTGATTCAATGCCTATCCAGAACTCAAGCGGGTTTGAAGGCTTTGTACCAAGAACCACACCTACTGAATGCATTTTGCAAAATTATATTACAATCGCCAGAGAGAATTTAAGATATAGCCCACAAAAGCACCAAAGACCATACCGCCAAAAACTGCAACACCAAGAGGAAGCTCAACATAGTAATAAACCCCATCAAAAGCTGGAGTAAGGACAATTCTAACAACCTGCGGGTTTAAAAAAACCCCAGTCCCCAGGATACCTGCAAGAATCAGAAGGGTGATGACCCATAAGGTTAACTTCACGATATACCCTCCTCGCGCATGGCATTTTCAAGGGCTTTTTCAAGAGCTGAAATGCCAGTTGAGCCAAAAGTTATTCTGGCATCGGCACAATTTTCAGGCTTTAAAAATCTCAAAACATCCTCTTCAAATCTTTGGTCAAAACTCTTTAGCATATCAATAGAGATGTCTTTTAGCGAAATACCGCTGGATAAAACCTTTGCACAGATTTTACCAACAATTTCATGTGCAGCTCTAAAGCTAACACCTTTCCTGACAAGATAATTTGCAAGGTCTGTCATAACACTCAAATCCTGACTGAGTTCATAAAGGCGGGCTTTGTTGAATTTTGCCCCCTCGAGGCTAAGGTTAAGGGCCTTTATACAATCAAGAGTGGTCTTAAGGCTATCAAACAGAGGCTCTTTGTCCTCCTGAAGGTCTCTATTATATGCACTTGGCAAAGCCTTTAGAAGAACAAAAACATTAAACAAATTTGCATAAAGCCTTGAGGTCTTGCCCCTTATGAGTTCCAGAACATCAGGGTTTTTCTTCTGTGGCATTATTGAGCTCCCGGTGCAGAGTCTATCAGGGAGTTCAAGCACGCCAAACTCCTGACTTGACCAGATAATCATATCTTCCGCTATACGGGATAGGTGCATACCACACACGGCGCAGGCATAAAGAGAATCAAGCAAAAAGTCCCTGTCTGATGTTGCCTGAATTGAGTTTCTGCTAACGCGGTTAAAACCAAGCAATGATGCGGTATAGAACCTATCTAGCTCAAAGTCAACCCCGGCTACTGCGCCTGAGCCAAGAACCAGAGCATCGCAGCTCCTGTAGGCGTTTATAAACCTTATAGTGTCAGATAAAAAAGCCTCGCGAAAGGAGAGAAAGTAATGAGAGAGTCTTATAGGCTGGGCGTGCTGCAGATGAGTGTAAGATGGAGCGATGGTATTTATATGCTCTCTGGCCAGTAAAACAAGGGTTTTTCTAAGGGATTTTAGCTCTGAAATGATGTTTTGTAGCTCCTCTTTTAGAAAGAGTCTTACATCACAAACGACCTGGTCGTTTCTTGAGCGCCCTGTGTGGAGCTTTTTGCCAAGCTGACCAATTTCGCGCGTAAGCGCGGCTTCGATATTCATATGAACATCCTCAAGAGATTTGTCAGGCAATAAATTCCCCCCCTCAAGTGCCTTAAGAAGTCCCTCGAGCCCTTGATAGAGCTTAATGGACTCTTCAGGGGTCAAAACCCCTGCCTTTTCGAGTGTTTTTACATGCGCCATGCTCTGGAGAATATCAAACCTGGCAAGTCGCCAATCAAAGTCTATGGACTGCGTAAACTCCTCGACAAAAGGCAAGGTGCTTTCGCTGAATCTTCCCGCCCAAGGTTTTTGCATAGAAGTTTATAATAACGCTTCAGTGAGGATAGTTGCCAAGAGCCAGGAAATAATCGTCGTTGGGCAGATAAAGAGGTGCAATGAAGGAGAGGCCTCAAAATTTTATTGCCTTGAGGTTATCATAAAGTTTGATAACGGCCAGGAGCTAACTCACATTTTAAAAACCCACGGTGAACCAAAAGGGCTTATAGACTTTATCGAAAACAAAAAAGGCATAAAAGACCAGCTCTCTCGCTCTTTTGCTCTAACAGAAGATGGGAAGATTATCTGTATTTATTCATAAACGCGCCTTTTAGGCGCAAAATCTCTCAAAATCAGCAAATCCTTGGAGATTTGCTCCCTCAGTTCCTCAAGACTTGAGAACCTTATCTGAGGTCTTAAAAACTTCTCAAATCTGAGTTTTAAAACCTTGCCCTCAAAAGAGCCAGAAAAATCAGGAAAGTGCACCTCAAGTCTTTTAGAAAGTCCCCCTACAGTGGGTCTTTTTCCAAAGTTTGCAAGACCCAAAAGCCCATCCTCAGAAACAACGACATAAACCCCTTCTTTTAAGCAAAGGCTGTGAGTTCCGCTTATGTTGGCAGTTGGAAAGCCAATTTTTGAGCCAAGACCCTGACCTCTTACGACCTTTCCCCAAACCTCATAAGGTCTGCCAAGCAAGGCTCTTGCGCTATCTAAATCCCCCTGTGAGAGATAGGTTCTTAAGAGACTGCTGCTAACCTGAGTTTGATTTATCCTAAGTAAATCTACCTCAAGAACCCTTATGCCAAGGCGTTTTACCAAATCCGGATTACCAAGAGCATCTTTGCCAAAGCGCCAGTTTTTACCAACCACCAGCGTTTTTGCATTCAGGGCGTTTTTAAGGACAGAGTTTATAAAATCTTCAGGCGATGTATCTTTAAGCTTTTGGTTAAATCTAAGCAAACAAACAAGTGCCCCGCTTTGAGTTAATAGCTCGAGTTTTTGTCTCTGTGGCACTACATAGCAATGCTCTTTTTTTAAGTATCTTGCAGGATGTGGCAAAAAACTAAGTACCACGAGGGGCAAGCCTGACAATCTGGCTTCTTTAAGCGCTGAATTTAGAAGTTTTTTGTGTCCAATATGAAGTCCATCAAAGTTTCCTACCGCTACAATGCAGTCAGTGTTTAAATTTTGAATACATTCAAAGCCTTTTACACAATCACTTACCTGCGTTTTTACGCTAAAGACTTTGTCTATTTTCGCCACAGCTTTGAGATTTTGTTCCAGATACTCTGGCTTTGACTTTCCTCCACCACGAATCTATCTAAATATTCATCAAGCAAGACAAACCTATCGCAGACTTTTCTTAGTTGAAAAGAGCTTATTTTCCTGAAACTTGCGTTCTCTACCCTCTTGCCTATGCGCTGAATGTCTTCGACTGTATACGAAAAATCCGAGTCACCACTTACCAGAATTGCAGTATCGTAAACCCCGTTATAGGCGAGGCTAAGCATATCAGTAGCAAGCATCACATCAACTTCCTTTTCGATAAATTCGCCGGAGTTTAGTCTCCTTAGTCTTGCGATTTTTACCTTTATGCCAAGGAGCGAAAGCTCATCCAGGAACCTCTTTTGACGCTGAAGGCTTTCCCACTCAGGGCTTTCGCGCTTTAAATCCTTCTCCTGAGGTATGGCACTATAGAAATAAGCCCTTATCAATCTTCTGTCTTCCTTGAGAAAATCAACGAGTTTTTGATAGTCAATTTTGATATTCATTTGCCTTATTGCATGGAAGAGATTTGAGCCATCTATAAATACAACCACCTTTTCCTGATTCATTTAATCTGAATTTTAGCCAAAGTCATAGCGAGAAAGCATATCTCTTAGATATCTACTTTTACTCTTTGGATCTTCTCCCCAGAGTATACCTATCACCTTCCAGCGCCTTGCCTTACCGTGGGTAAAGTATATTCTACCGCCTTTTGGCTTTAGTTTGAAAATTCCTCTGTGCTCTCTTAAAGTTTCAAACCTCTCCTGCGGGTTTGCATCGTTAAGCAAAGTCAGTTTTTTGAAAAAAACTCTCTTCATCTCGGGCGAGAGAGCAGAAAACTCCTCTATTGCACCTGGTTCAAACTCAATATTATCAAGAATAGCGTCAAAAAACCTTGAATAGACTTCAATTTTTGACTCTATACGGGAACGGAGACTCTCAACCTCAAGTTGAAGTTTTTGTTTGCTTATTCGCTCCTGAGATAGTTGTAGCTGAATATCAAGATATTCTCTTTCAATTGATTTGTGTTTATCTAAACACTCCTCTAGCTCCTGGGATAGTTTCGAAGTCTCTTTAATAAGTCTCTTTCGCTCCTGACGCAACCTGGAGAGCTCTGACTTTGGGTCTTGTCTTGGCTCAGAAAAGCTCTCAAGCATCTCAAATAGCTCCCTGTTTACATTCGTAAGTCTCTCAAGTCTTGAGCTATAATCTTCTAAAAGTCTCTGGCTGTGCTCTAATTTTTTCTCCAGTTCAAGCTTTTCTACTTCTAACTGGCTGAGTTTTGTTAACTCAAACTCTTTGGAATTTAGCATATCCTGCTCTATTTTTTGTTTTTCTCTTTCAAGACTCTTAATTAGCTCTTTTAAGATTTCTATCTGTGAAGTTAACTGATTTATCTGCTGAGTATTTGAATCAAGCTCATGTTCAAGTCGCTCTTTTTCGTATTTTAGTTTATTTATCCTCTTTTCAGTCGGGGATTCAAATACCCATATCAAAAGGAGAGTAATTAAAAAAGAAGGCGTAAACTCCAGAACAACCTCAAAACTACCTGCAGTAAACCCCATTGCTATGATCTGAAAGAGAAAAACGTATCCAAGCCAGAGAACGGTCCTTGCCCTCTCACCAAAAAGCCAGGCAAGATAGAGCGCAGATGTAAAAGAGCTCAGAATAAGCAGCTCTTTTAGCTGTATAGGAAACAGCACAACCGGCAGGGCACTTGAGATGTGATAGAGAAAGTAGTTATAAGCCAGTATCAAAAAAGGGAGGTTGATAGCAGACCTTAACATGAAAAATAGGTTAAACTCTTGACAACCAAGAGCCAAGTAAATCAAGATTAACTTATGCAAAGCAGGATAAGAGGGATACTGGATTTTAGGGGTCTTGAAAGATGCAGGCGTTGTGGTCTTCCAGTTACATGGGAAACTGTCTACCTGGACGAAGAGGGTATATGCAATATATGCAGAAATTGGGAAGCAAAACAGGAAAAAATAAACTGGGAAGAGAGAAAAAAAGAACTCCTGAGAATAGTAGAAGATGTAAAGGCGAAAAATGCGAGTTACGATTGCATAGTTCCATTCAGTGGCGGAAAAGACTCGACCTTTACGCTGTATTATGCAGTTAAAGAATTAGGTCTCAGGGTTTTGGTGGTATCATTTGACCACGGCTTTTACAGACCAAAAACCTTGCAAAATCGCACAAGAACCTTTAGACGCCTCGGGGTAGATGTAATAACCTTTACACCAAACTGGCACATAGTCAGAAAGCTTATGCTTGAAGCTCTAATCAGAAAAGGCGACTTTTGCTGGCACTGTCATGCTGGGGTATTTGCATACCCGATGCAAATAGCTCTAAAGTTTCAAGTTCCTCTTATTTTATGGGGCGAAGGAGGGGGAGAATATGAAGGATACTTCCGTTTTGAAGACATAGAAGAAACTGACGAGTGGAAGTTCAACAGGCGCATCATTCTTGGTATGAGAGCAGAGGATATGGCAGGATTTATAAACGCAGATATAAGAGATTTGCAGCCTTATTTGTTCCCGCCTGAAGAAGAGCTAAAAAAGGCAGGTATTCTTAGTCTGCCGCTTGGAAAGTTTATAGAGTGGAGCCAGTCGAGAAATGTTGAAATCATAAAGAAAGAGCTAGGCTGGGAAGAAGATGAAATAGAGAGTCTGCCTGGACTCACTTTTGACAAAATTGAGTGTATGTTTATAGGCATCAGAGACTATATAAAGTTTTTAAAGCGTGGCTTTTCCCGAATGACCCACAGAGTCGCAATAGATATAAGAGAGGGAAAAATTACCCTGGAGGAGGGTCTTAAACTGATAGAGCAGTACGAAGCCTTTAAACCAGCCTCTTTAGAAATATTTCTTGAATATCTAGGTATATCCGAAGAGGAATTTAACAAAATAGTTCTAAATCATATCATCTATCCTTTTAAAGGGGTTGACCCAAAGACGCTGCCAGTTAGCAAAAAACTATGGGACCAGGACCTGTGGTTTAGAGATGCTAAAGCTGAAAATATCACTAATTGATTACGGCGTTGGTAACCTGTTTTCAGTTGAAGAAGCTTTTAAATTTCTTGGCTGTGAAGTATCTTTGTGTAAAAACCCAGAAGAAGTAAGAAGATCAGACATCATAGTTTTGTCAGGTGTTGGCAGCTTCGCAAGTTCAATTGAAAAAATTAAGCAAAAACAGCTCTTTGAAGCAATAGATGAACACGTTAAAATCGGAAAGCCTTTGATAGGTATATGTCTTGGCATGCAACTGTTTGCAACGACAGGTTATGAAAATGGCGCTCATGAAGGTTTTAACTGGATAAGCGCAAGAGTAGAAAAGCTAAACAGCCAGGAGGCAAAAGTTCCACACATAGGCTGGAGCGAAATAACACCCTTAGACAGTCAAATATTTAAGAGAATAAGAGACAAAAGTTTTTACTTTATGCACAGCTATCACTTTATCCCAGAAGAAGACTCTTGCGTTATAGCTCGCTTTAAATTTGGCAAAGAAGAACCTGTGGCTGCTATTAAAAAAGACAACATCATAGGCTTTCAATTTCATCCAGAAAAGAGTCAGGCAGATGGCATAAGGGTTTTGTTTAACACCCTGGAGACTCTCAGGTGCTAAAGAGAATCATCCCGCTGTTTTTACTTTCTGGAAAAAGGCTCGTTAAGGGGACTAACTTCTCAAACTACATAGACACAGGAGACCCTCTATCTCAGGCAAAGATATATGACGCTCAGGGAGCAGATGAAATTATTATTCTTGATATAAATGCAAACAGAGAAGAGAGATTAATAGATAAAGAAATTCTTAAAAAAATAGCAAGTGCTTGCAGGCTACCTGTATCGGCCGGTGGCGGAATAAAAAGTGTCAAAGATGCCAGAGAACTCTTCCTCAGCGGAGCTGACAGAATAGTAATCAACACACAAGCAGTTATCAACCCTCTTTTAGTAAGAGAGCTCGCAGAAGAATTTGGCTCTCAGGCAATTATCATCTCAATAGACGTTAAAAAACAAAAAGAAGATAAATACCAAATCTACATCCTTAGCGGTAAAATCCCTTCAGAAGTTGACCTTTTTAAACACATAGAAACCTGTTTAAAAATGGGTGCAGGAGAGATAATGCTAACTAGCATAGACAGAGAAGGCACTCTATCAGGTTTTGACATAGAACTTTACAAGACTGTCAAGGAAAGACTTGATGTGCCTATGATAGCTTCAGGCGGAGCCGGAAACTACGAACATATAGTGCAGCTCTTTGAAACGGTCAACTGCGAAGCCTGCGCTATAGGCAAGATGCTATTTTTAAGAGATTACGATATTGTAAGAATAAAATCCTACCTGACAGGAAGATACATAAAAGTAAGACAGGCCTAAGATATCTGAATAATCTTTCTGGCTACTCTCATAGCCCCAAGCCCATCAACATACTTAGTCCCGGATTCGTAAGCCCTGAGCCTCTTTTCGTATGCAAAAAGCTCCAAAACGGCGCCAATAACCCTCTCCTCAATATCGCTCTGATCCCAGTTTCCAGCCCAATGAAAAACACCAAGCTCATGCCAGCTTTTGCAATTAAGTAGCTGGTTGTCAGCAACGCTAATTAAAACCGCAGCAAGCCCAACCCTTGCAAGCTCAAAAGTCGTCTGACCTCCTGCGCTTATAGCTATGTCTGATGCCTCCATCAAACGCCTCATGGTTCTGGCATTAACAGCTCTATAGACTTTGACACTTTCTGACTCTGGAACCTGAGCCCTGCTTGCATGCCCAAGCACCACATAAAGCTCTAAATCAAAAGCCTCTCTCAAAGCCCTGACAAATCTAGGGGTCAATCCCCTTATATCCTCTCCGCCAAAAGTTATAAGAAAGCGCGCGCTTCGCGCGCGGATTTTTTTTAAAAAACCTCCCCAGAAGGGCTTTCGCAAAAGAGCAAAGGATGGACCTAGCATATGGCCTTTGCCCAAGTATCCCATATCAAAGGCATATGGACCGGGATTTAAAATCCATACCCCATCCCCGCTTAGTCTTTTATAATCATCAATGGCAACAACAGGTTTAAAAAATTCAGCACAAGTCCAGTAAAACCTCTCAGGGGCATGATAAGAATCTATCACTATGCCAGAATATCTCCTTGATAGGGCTTTTAGATAGGCTTTGTCCCACCACAGCCACTCTGAAATAGCTGCGCCTTTTGCGAAAGCCTTTACAGTATTATCCCCTCTTACAAAGAGCTTGCTAAAAACCCCAAGCTCCAAAAGTGCCTGTTTTAAAGCCAGGCATCTGCTTAAGTGCCCCTGACCTATCGTCCTTGAAGCTTCTGTAAGAATCAAAACCCCTCTCAAATTCCCAAAATCTCAAGTAGTTTTTTCACTCCAGAGCTAGCTTTGTCTTGTATTTTAATGTCGGCAATATCCGATACAGGTGTCCGCTCCGGATTTATCTCTATAACAGTTGCGCCTCTTTGCTTTGCCAAAACTGGAAGCTCCGCTGCAGGATAAACTACTGCAGATGTTCCTATGCATACAAAAATGTCACAGCTTTCGCTATAGCTTATTGCCCTATTTAAAGCGTCAATAGGCAAACTCTCGCCAAACCAGACAACACCTGGTCTTAATAAACCCCCGCACTCTTTACACTCCGGCATGGGCTTTAAATCACCAAATTCAAAGTATTCCGCTTTGCAATTTGTACACTTTACTTTAAAGATATTGCCGTGGAGTTCTATAAGGTTTTTAGAGCCTGCAATCCTATGGAGATTATCGACATTCTGGGTAATTAAGATAAAACCATCTCCTAATTTATTCTCTAGCTTCACTAGAGTTTTATGCGCCTCATTTGGTTTTGCTGATTTTATGAGATTTCTCCTGTGTATATACCACTCCCAAACAAGGCGCGGGTTTTTACTAAAACCTTCCGGCGTTGCAAGGTCATATAGGTCATACTTTTCCCAAAGACCGTCATTACCTCTAAAGGTGGGAATTCCGCTCTCTTGAGAGATGCCAGCACCTGTCAAAACGGCAATTTTTCGCACCTTTAGGGATTATACCTTAAAGCCTTGACAATAAAAGAGTTTTTGATAAAATTGACTAGAATATTAGCCCCCATCGTCTAGCCAGGTCCAGGACACCGCCCTTTCAAGGCGGAGATCGCGGGTTCGAATCCCGCTGGGGGTGGATTTAAAAATGCTATGATAGAGAGCGAAAACCGATACGAAGAAGGAAGCATAAAGCTAGTAACAGGTCTTGAGCATGTCCGCACTCGCCCTGCCATGTATATAGGCGATGTGGGCGAAAGGGGTCTTCATCATCTGGTTTGGGAAATTCTCGATAATGCCGTAGACGAGCACATGGCAGGGTATGCAAAAAACATAAAACTGACACTGCATCCGGATGGCTCTATCAGCATAGAAGACGACGGAAGGGGGATTCCCGTTGGTTTGCATCCAGAAACCGGCATCCCAACCGTTCAGATGGTCTTTACCATGCTCGGGGCAGGTGGTAAGTTTGACAAGAAAGTCTACCGCTACTCCGGGGGTCTTCACGGCGTTGGAGCTTCTGTCGTTAATGCACTTTCAGAATGGCTTGTTGTGGAAGTGTGGCGAGACGGCTGGGCTTATCGTCAGGAGTATGAGAGGGGAATACCACTGCAGGATGTAGTAAAAATCGGACAGACCTCAAAGCGCGGGACGAAGGTGAGTTTTAAACCAGATGCACAAATCTTTGAAACAACCAAGCTAAAGCTTGAAATTATCGAAAGAAAGCTCCGGGAACTTGCCTATCTAAATCCTGAATGCACATTTGAGCTAATAGACGAAAAGACCCTAAAGCGCACTAAACTCAGGTTTGAAAAAGGCATAGAAGAGCTCGTTGAATATCTCTGCGTTGGACGCGAAAGACTCTTCGACGAAGTTTTAAGAATAAAAGGCGAAAAAGAAGAGGTAATAGTGGATATAGCATTAACCTATACAAAAGAAGACAGAGAAATCGCAGAAAGCTTTGTAAACAATATTAGAACTTCAGAGGGTGGAACTCACCTAAGTGGCTTTAGAGCAGGTCTTAGCAAGGCAATAGGCAAACTCCTGCCCGGGGTTAAACTTCAAAAAGAGCTAAAAGAGACATTTACCGGAGAAGACTTAAGAGAAGGTCTCGTGCTTGTTCTGTCTTGTAAAGTTCCAAACCCACAATTTGAAGGTCAGACAAAAACTAAACTCGGCAACCAGAATGTAAAAACAATCGTTGAATCGATAACTTATGAAGCTCTCACAGAACTCCTTGAAAAAAAGCGAGACATTCTCAGGTTAATTGTAGACAAAGCCATACAATCAGCGCTTGCCAGAGAGGCTGCAAAAAAGGCAAGAGAGCTTGTAAAAAGACGCTCGTCTGAAGACTCTTCACTGCCTGGCAAGCTGGCGGACTGTTCTGAAAAGGAAGCTTCAAAAAGAGAGGTTTTTATAGTAGAGGGCGAGTCCGCAGGCGGTTCTGCAAAACAGGGAAGAGATAGAAACACTCAGGCAATATTGCCCCTAAGAGGTAAGATCCTGAATGTTGAAAAGGCAAGGCTTGATAAAGTCTTTTCAAACGAGGAAATAAGGGCGATAATTAGCTCTCTTGGATGCGGTATAGGCCAGGACCTGGATTTATCAAAGCTCCGCTATCATAAAATCATATTAATGACAGATGCAGATGTTGATGGCTCTCACATAAGAACTTTGCTTCTTGCTTTCTTTTACAGATATATGTACAAACTTGTTGAAAACGGGCATTTATATATAGCCCAGCCCCCTCTATACAGGATAAAGCGCGGCAAAACCCAGAGATACCTAAAAGACGAGCGAGAGCTCGAGCAGGAACTTTTCAGCATAATCTCGGAAAACATGAAATTGATAGACTCAAACTCAAAAACATACTCAGGTCAAACTCTTATAGAGTTAGTTAGAAAATCCGAAGAGTTAAATGAGAGTATGACAGCTTTTGAAAGGTCGGGCTTTAAAGAAATAATAAATACCTTGCTTGAGCTAAATTTAAAAGAAGAAGACCTGAGGTCTTATGATAAAGCTCTTGAATGTTTGAATCTCCTTTTAGAAAAATTAAAGGAATTTAAACTCGATATTAAACAAGAAGACAGAGAAGAGTTTTCAATAGAGCTCAAAAATTCAAAAACAGGGGAGAGTTTTAAAATAAACACAGAGCTTCTCTCATCCCATCAGCTTAGAGAGCTTGGAAACTTTAAAAAGTTAGAACCTATGACCATAGAAAAAGGCTCTAAAAAACTAACAATAGAGAGGTTTGAAGAACTTCATAAGGTAGCTTTTGAGCTTGCGCGTGAGGGAGTTGAGCTTCAGCGCTATAAAGGTCTTGGTGAGATGAACCCGGAACAGCTATGGGAAACCACCATGGACCCAAAGAGTAGAAACCTAATCCAGGTTAGCATAGAAGATGCAATAGAGGCAGATAAAATCATAAGCATGCTAATGGGCGAGCAGGTAGAGCAAAGAAGAGCCTTCATAGAACGCTATGCCAGAGAGGTCAAAAACCTTGATATTTAAATGCTTAAACCGGTGAAAAAATGACAAGGCTTTATGTTGTCTCAACGCCTATAGGAAATCTCTCTGATATAACCTTTAGGGCAGTAGAGGTCTTAAGAAGTGTGGAATTCATAGCTTGCGAAGACACAAGAAGGACCGCTATACTCCTTAACCATTTCGGAATTGAGGATAAAAAGCTTCTATCTTACTATCAACCCAAAGAGAGCGTTCAGGTGCCAAAGATTTTAAAGCTCTTGGAGCACGAAGCCGTGGCTCTTGTTAGCGATGCAGGAACTCCCTCTGTCAGCGACCCTGGATATAAACTCATTCGCTCCTGCATAGAGAGAAATGTCCCCATTGAGGTAGTACCAGGTCCAAGTGCGGTTATGACAGCTCTGGTAGGCTCAGGACTGCCTACAGACAGGTTTATGTTCCTTGGTTTCTTGCCAAGAAAGTCCCTGGAGCGCTACTTTAAGGAGCTTGAAACAATAAAAGATATGACCTTCATAGCCTTTGAGGCACCTTCAAGACTTTTAAAGAGCGTTCAGGCACTTCAGGCAGTTTATGGCGACGAGTTTGAGGTTTGCGTCGCAAGAGAGCTTACAAAAATCCACGAGGAGTTTATAAGGGGCAATGCCCGTCAGGTCAGGGAAAAACTCGAGGCAATGGGGGAAATCAAAGGCGAAGCTGTTTTGCTATGGAGGCGCTAAAGAGAAGATATCTCTCAATATCGACCTTTCAAAGCAGGAAGTTCCCTCTTCGTAAGATTTACTCTGTCTTATGCACTCTTGTATAGCATTTAAGCGCTTAATCGCCAGAGTTTTACAAACTGGCCAGATCGCCTTGCATAGTTCGTTTCTCTTTAGCGGGTTTTCACATTCTTTCGTTTGAGCTAACAAAATCCCGGCTGAAAAAAAATAAACCAAAATAGCCCTCATTAGGCTATAAAATATCACACTCAAATGCCAAGAAGACTTATTTCCATAGACGACCTTAGCAAGGAGGAGATAAACTCTATCCTCCAGAGGGCAAAAGAATACAGAGCAGGAAAAAGAGAAAGTCTATCTGGCTCTGTAGCCCTGATATTTTTAGAACCATCAACGAGAACCAGACTCTCTTTTGAAAGAGCCTGTAAAGAGCTGGGATTTAGCTTTCACTCTGTTTCCAGGCCCGAGAGCTCTATTGCCAAGGGAGAGTCTTTTTTAGATACTCTAATAACCCTGAAAGAACTTGGTTTTTGCATGGCTGTTTTCAGACTCAACTTTGTGCTTTTTCCATATAAATGGCTTGAGAATATTGACATAGGTCTCATAAACGCGGGCGATGCAACCCACCAGCATCCAACTCAAGCCCTTACAGACCTTCTTTGCATTATGGATGAGTTTGAAAGACTTGAAGGTCTTAATGTGCTGTTTGTGGGCGATATTTTGCATAGCAGGGTCTTTCGCTCCGACGCAAAGCTTTTTTCGCTCTTTGGCGCCAACATAGGCATCTGCGGTCCTTTTGAGCTCCTGCCTGAGGATTTATCCCCCTTTGGGGATATTATCGTATTTAAAAACATTGACGAAGCCATAAACTGGGCAGACATAACTATCTGGCTAAGACTTCAGAAAGAGCGCCACAAACACCCTATTTCAGATAGCTCTTACTTTTTGCAATTTGGCCTTACCAAAGAGCGCCACAGAGCTCTAAAAGGCAAGTTTATGCACCCAGGACCTGTAATCACAGGGGTGGATATGGAAGAGTCTTTGGTATACTCTGAAAAATCCCTCATCAAGGCTCAGGTCAGGAACGGACTATATATAAGAATGGCAACGCTTAAATGGGTGCTTGATGGCTAAGGTTCTCCTTGGAGTTTGCTCAAGCGTAGCTATTTATAAAAGCTGTGATATCATCCGGGAACTTACCAAAAGAGGGCACGAAGTAAGGGTTGTCATGACGCCTGCTTCAACAGAGCTTATTAGACCAGTCTTATTTTCCTCACTTTGCGGTTTTCCTGCACAAATAGATTGGTCTCTTGATCCCCTTGCCCACATAACTTTAACGCGCTGGAGCGACATTTTCTTAATAGCCCCTTGCTCAATAAATACCATCTCAAAACTCGCCCTTGGACTTGCTGATAATTTACTAACCAGCTGTGTCTTGGCAAACACAAAACCAATGCTAATAGCCCCCGCAGGAAACACCCAGATGCTTAAAAAACCCCGCATTAGAAATCACTTAAAGACTCTAAGCAGAAACTCAATTATCATAAACCCAAAAGAGGGAGAGCTCGTTTGCAAAGAATACGGCGAGGGAAAGCTCGCAAGCGTAGAGCTTATCTGCAACATCGTTGAAAAAGCCCTAACTCCCCAAAGCCTTAAAAACAGACGCTTCATACTGGCTCTTGGAGCAACCGAAGAACCCATAGACCCAGTAAGGGTCATATCAAACATCTCTTCAGGAATGATGGGCATTGCCATAGCAAGAGAGCTCTGGCTAAGAGGGGCAAATCTCAAGCTAATTGCCGGCAAAACCTCTATCCCTATCCCGGAGGAATTTCATATAGTCAGGGTAAAAACCGCATCTCAGATGCTGAATGCACTTATAGAGGTCTCAAAAGACGCTGATTGCCTTATAATGCCGGCAGCAGTCTCTGACTTTACCCCCAAAAAAATGTCTCAAACAAAGATAGAGCGCTCAAACTCTCTAACTTTAGAGCTAGAGCCAACCCCGGACATACTATCCACTATCCGAAATTACTACAAAGACCTTTTTATACTTGGTTTTGCTCTGGAAGAGCCAGACACAATTCTCACAAGGGCAAAACAAAAGCTCATCAACAAAAAAATCAACGCAATAGTTGCAAATACCATCTCAAGCATAAACTCTCCAAACATAGAAGGCTTTTTACTAACCCCAGAGGAAAGTATGGAATTAACAGGCACAAAGCAAGAAGCAGCAAAAGCCATAGTAAACTGGCTGGAGACCAAACTTGGAGCGGAGGGGATTTGAACCCCCGACCTCCTACACGCCAAGCAGGCGCTCTCCCACTGAGCTACCGCCCCAGAGTATCCTAATAATCATAACACCATGAGATCTTTTCTTCTAATAAATAAGCGCGCCTTACGGCGCAATATAGAAAAAATCTTCTCCCTTCAAAAAAAGCGCATCATCGCAGTTCTTAAGGCAAATGCCTATGGAATCGGGCTAAAAGAGGTTGCACCAATAGTTGCTAATCACCCACTGGTTGACCAAATCGCAATCGCCTGCCCCGAAGAGGGAGCAGAGCTAAGAGAACTAGGCATTAAAAAGCCCATTTTAGTCCTTGGGGGAGCATTTGAAAACGAACTAAAACTGATTGAAAAATACTCTCTAACCCCCGTCATTTCACACACAGAGCACATAAGAGCTCTCGAAAACTTCCAGGGCAAAGTTCACATAAAGTTTGACACAGGCATGGGAAGACTCGGATTTTTTAAGCTTCCTGATCTAAAAAATCTAAAAATAGAAGGCGCAATGACGCATCTATGCTGTCCTCAGGATGAAAAAGAAACAAAAAACCAAATAAGACTTTTCCTAAAATCCATCAAGAGTCTAAAAAACCTGAGGTTTATACACATCCAGAGCTCCGGCGCTTTGACTTACAGGGCTGACTTTGCAACCCATGTCCGCGTGGGCATTTCAATCTTTGGCGAAAAGCCCTTTGAGGGTTTTAGCTTAAACTTTGAACACGCCATAGAGCTAAAAGCAAGGCTTTTATCCATCAAAGAACTACCCAAAGGTCACGGAATTTCCTATTCAAAAACTTTCATAACTCCAAAACCCATGAAAGTTGGCGTTGTTGCAATCGGTTATGCAGATGGACTCTCTCGCCAGCTTTCAAACAAAGGGTTTTTATACTTAAATTCTAAAAAAATTCCTATCCTTGGAAACATCACCATGGACTTGACGATGGTAAACTTAAGTCATCTAGAGGCAAAAGTAGGTGACTATGTCGAAGTAGTTGGTCCAAACCAGAGCTTTTTTGAGATTGCAAAAACCGCAAACACGATCCCTTATGAGATAATGACCTCTCTCTCAGGAAGAATTAACAGGATTGTTATCTAATCAAAAGCCTTTGACTGTTGCCATACTCTGTCAATTTCTTCAAGAGAGAGTTCTGATATTGATCTGTTTATGGATTTTGCATAATCTTTTAAGTAGCCAAATCGCCTCTCAAAGCGCTCGTTTGCTGATTCTAAACACTCTTCAGCGTCAAGGTTTAAAAACCTTGCGAGCTCTACTACAGATATAAGTATATCCCCAAGCTCGTGCTTTAGCTGTTTGATGTCTCCAATATCGAGGGCCTCTTTAAGCTCTTTTATTTCCTCCTGTATTTTTTCAAAAACTTCCTGTATGTGTTTAAACTCAAAACCGTCCCTGCTTGCAATATCCTGAAGCAGTTGACACTTTCTAAGAGCAGGCAGTTTTTTACTCACCTTATCAATCAAACAGAGTTCTAAGCTGTGAATTAGTTAGTTTTGTTAAATATTCATTAAGGTAAAAATAATCCGGCTCTCCCTTCATTGCCCTCATTTTGAGTGAAAAATCCGGGCTAGTGAAGTTTGTAGGGTCAAAAACAACTAGTCCTATACCAAATCTATAGCAAAGAGATTCTAGTCTACTCTCTTCTTTTGAATCCCTTGGAACTACCAGATAAACTTTATGGCTAAATAGCTTATAAGCACACGCTTGACCAAAAGCCGTTATGAGCTGTAAAGCATCTGTTTTAATCTCCGCTGATATTATCTCAGGCTGTGGTTGCAAAAGCGCTATGCTGGAAAGCTTGTAAACCCCAATAACATCAGGCGTGCCCCATTTGTCTCCAAACTGGTTGTTTCCTAAAATCAAAAATTTAGTGCATTCCTGAAGCTCTTCTTTCAGGTAGTTTGCAAATGGTTCATAAAGGCTCCGCTCTGTAGCTGTTACCTGTGTAGGCTCTGAAGTTTGAGAATGTAAGTATTTTCTTAAAATATAAAAACCTCTGTCTGGATTAAGAACTTCTGGATTTTCATTTTTGAGAAGGTAAACATAGGTGCGAATAGTGCTTACATTTACATTCGGGAACTGCTCGCTTAGAGCAGAAATGAGGTCTTTTAACGCAATACCGTTTGGCATTTGCTCGAGTATCTCCAGCGCTTTTCCCCATATCATAGACATCAGGTTGCTATCCTGTGGCATCAGTTAGACCTCTCGCTTTTAATTATATTCCACCGTCTGTGGGTTAGCTTTTAAGCCCTTCTTTTTCTAAAGCCGGATCTATCTTTTTATTCCTAGAGCTATACGAGCTTTTTGCTGTCAGCTAGTTAAACTTTTATGGTACGATCTTTCTTACAATCTTAAAACCTTCTGCATACTCTGCGCCAACTTGCATACCTCTTACCCTTGCTAGATACTCTATTCCTTGTGGTGAGCGTGGATGTGGATAAGTTTTTATCTCCGAACTATAACACTTCATAGCCTGTATTTTATTTCTAATGTGCTCTTCAGATAGCAAAAAATATGTATCTGGTTGAAAACTAATAGGATAATTCCACTCGGTAGAAGACAACACCTCACAGGCGTATATTTCTCTTACGGACGCTCCCGGCCGCGGTCTTGTAGCAGTGATAACAGCTTTGTATGTTATTTGGTGGTCTATATTAAGGTCTTTCCAGTAATGGGTAAAAATTACCTCTGGCTTTACCTTAGCAATTACTCTCTCTATTGTCTTTACTATTTCAATCAGTTCCACACCGTCAAATCTATTGTCTGGAAAGTCATAAAAGAAAACTTCATCAACTCCCAGTAGCTTATTAGCTTTCTTTGCTTCTTCTCTTAGCTCCTCAAGTTCCTTTTTCCTTAAGTTTATATCCCTTTTTTCATCCCTTGAAGTTATACCCTCTCCAAGTATAAGTGTGTAAGCCTTAGCTCCTTCTTGTGTCAGCTTTGAAACAGCTCCTCCACAAGCAAGCACCTCATCATCAGGATGAGCAAACACAAGAAGCACTGATTTACTCATCGCAAGATTCCAAAATTTCAAACCTACCCACTAATTTCCCGTGTTTTAAAATAGGCTCGCTAAATACTATTTTGAAATTTTTAAACCTCAAGAAAGCCCTTGGGTAGCCCTCTGCATCAAGCATCCTTATAAAATCATAGAAATCTAAAAGCGACTCAATATTTGCAAGCTCCAAATTACTTTCTTCAGGCTTTCTTCTCCTGTAAATAGTTGCCTCAAGTGCTTGCTTATAAGGCTTTGGTCTATTTTGGATTATATATGGTATCATCTTAAAAAATATTAGTTCCGCAGCTTTTATGAATATTTCCTCGGCTGTCCCTATCCCTATATAAAAATCCTCCTTAAGATATATGTCTCCTGCGTCAATCTCTTCTTCTATTCTGAATGCTGTTATTTTAGTTTTATATATTTTGTTGATTATGTGGTTCTGTAGAGGGCTTCCACCTCTACCTTTTGGCAAGTCGCCTATATGGAATCCTATACATTCATAACTTTGGAATATTTCTTTGGGTATAAGCCACGACCAATGAGGGAAAAAGACATACACAGGGTCTATTTTTCTAAGTATATCAAGTGTTAAGCCTTCTTTTTCTGTTATTACGTAAGTTTGCACATTATCATTGAAACGCCGAGAAAACTCGTGTGCTAAGTTAATATTCCACGGTTTTATGGTTGCTACTACAACCTTAACTCTTTCCATATTATCTCCGTTTTTCCAGCACAAAACCCATTCCAATCCCCGTAAGGTCTATTGTATTCTCCATACCCATGTGTAAAGTTAGCTCCGGAATAGTATATAACTAAAGTTTTGCAGAAGTTTAAAAGTGCTTAATTTTCAACGCTATGAGGGTATTGAATATGAAAAAGGTTATTGACTTCTAGAGGTTTAGTGAGGTTAATGAGCTTAAGGTTGATATCAGGAGACTCGATTCGAAAAAACTTTAGTCTAAGCAGTTCTTTAGTCATCATTTTTCCCTCCTTTCTGTTATCCAAGTTGTTTTTGTCAATTCGTGAGAAGCTGTAACCTCTTAAAAAAATCTGCAATACCCTTTGGGACATACAGAGGCTTTATAGACAAGGCTTTATAAAAAGGAGTCTCTCAAAAATGTGCAACATTTCACGTGTTTTTATTTGCAGAAAAAAACAGCACATATGCCAAAACTTCCGCTTTTTGGGTTTGTGTTTTTGAAAATTTTCAGTTCCTAAATGTCTAAAATCACCAAACAGATTTCTAAGCAAAGCGGAGGCTTGGATATTTGATAGCAGAGGGTTTATAAAATTCTACTCTTAGAAGGTTATGAGAACATGAGCAGATACATCGAAGTTTTGGGAAGCTTTATCCATACTCTCAGATGATTATATAAATACCCTGCGAGGTTTATGCCACAAGTAGTTCTGTATGTCTTGAAAACATACGCGGAAAGAGGCTCCATAATTTTTGACCTCTTTGCTGGATTCGGTATGGTGAGGGGTGGCTTGTAAATTCACAGGTAATGACTATGAGCTGTGGGACATAAACCCCATTCTTTTTCCTTTTGCATCCTCTCTCTCAGGAAATCTCCACTCTTTAGAGGTTTTCAATATATTCTCCAGGTTAAGAGGGAGAACTGGGTAAATTACAGAAAATCAGGGAGCAAAGTTTTTTGCCTCTATCAAGACTGCTAAATATTTTTTATGCAAACGCAAAGGTGCACAGTCTGCACAGGTTAAAGAAAGCAATACAGAAAGTTGTAGAGCTTACTTTATGCGTTTTAATTTGCTAAAAATCTTCATGTATATACTGAGTCCACCTCAAAGGCTCTCAAGAAAGGCTAGAGGAAAGGTGCTCATATTTTCATTTCCAGTATATTCGGGTGAAATAAGAGTTCCAATAAACTGAATATTCATAGAGGATTACACCTCTTTGGGTATAGGTATTAAAAGTAAGGTTATTTATAAAACTAAGTATTTTGTAAATCCTGCTTCAAATAGAAGAAATCAAGGGATGCAAGCAGAACATTTGGCGGTTCTCAAGAGATGATAGGAGCTAATATAAATAGGGATAGTGTTATCTCTAAAAGCAGGTTGAAGCATGGCTTCCTGCATGCCAAAAAAGGCTGAGAAAACTCAACTTTTATCGCATGCTTCCTTATATTTAAACTGATGACAGAGGTGGAAAACAAAAGCATGGAAAAGCTAAAAGAGCTCTACGAAAGGGACTTCACTCTATGGGCTGAGATAAACTGCAAGCTTTTGAAAGAGAAGAAATACGAACAGGCAGACTGGGAAAACATACTTGAGGAGCTTCAGGACATGGCAAGAAGATACCTAGACTCAGCAACAAGCTATCTCACCATCATTCTGGAACACCTTTACAAGCTGGAACACTTTAAAAAGCTTGAAGATGCAGGGAGTGGATGGGTAGATAGCATTTTAAATGCGAGGGAAAGGATAGAGAGACTACTTAGAAAACATCCAAGCTTGAAACAGAAATTACCCGCTGAACTGCAGGATGCCTGGGAAGATGCGATCTTAGAACTCAGGGCATGGCTTAGGAAGAACAGGATAGACCCGGACACATGGCATTTACCCGAGAAAAGTCCATACACCTATGAGGAAGCCATGACGAGGGATGTAGTCAAAGAATTTAAAAACCTGTAAAAAGCGGAAACCACAATGTTGTCTACTTACGAGAGCTTGATAAGTAACTTGACTGAGAGACTAAATGAATTAATTAGAAGACTTAAAACTTCCTAAAGCTTTTGACCAGACCGTTAAGGAAATATTCAAGATTGATAAACAGATTCTGCTGGTTGATTACCTTAACGACGCTTTGAAAAGACACTCTGAGATGTGTCTTACTCCAAGGGACACTATAGGAATAATTAACAAGCTTATCAAAAGAATGCAAAACCCAGCTTTCCCTAAGTTAGTGCATGAGGTAGATGTGCTTTTTGTCACGAGAACTCTAAAGATAAAGCCTGCTGAGGGAAGAAAAGGGTTAAGAATGCAAAGGAATAGCTCCACTATAAAATTAAACCTATGGTAGAGCGAAAAAGCATAAGCAGAGAAGAACTGAAAGAGCTCTATGACAAAGACTTTCCCCTATGGGCTCAGATAAACTACCAGCTTTTAAAAAGAGAAAGCCTACGAACTTGTGGATTGGGAGAACCTGATTGAGGAGATAGAAGATTTGGCAAGAAAACACCTTGATTCTGCCTTAAGCTACCTTGCGGTTATCTTAGAGCACCTATACAAGCTGGATCATTTCAGAGGTCTTGCGGGAGGAGAGACCGCAGGAAGTGGATGGGTATAAAGCGTGCTAAATGCAAGAGATAGGTTAGAAAGGCTAATTACGAAGTATCCAAGCCTTAGGCAAAAAGTGCCTGCCCAGATGCAGAAAGCTTCTGGAAGGATGCCCTTTTAGAGCTTAGAGTATGAGCTAGAGAAAACGAATACGACCCAGACAGCTTTTCCTTCCCTGAAGAATGCCCCTACACTTCAGAAGAGGCTATGACAAAAGAGCTTAAGTGAATAAACAAGATTACAGAGTGCTTGAAAAACTTAACAAAGAGGAAAGCTGAGAGCTTGTTGGAAACCCGCAGGCTTCAGGGAAGTAGCGGTTCAAAATACTTTATGGTGTGCTTGTAGAGGAGAATCAGTCTGTTATCTTCTGTCAGAAGCGTTATAGAGTATGGGTCGTATACCTGAGGAATGCCCGTAAGCTCTTCTCCCTCAAAGAGTTTAAACCTGAGTTTCCATCTGTTGGTTATGGCAGTCCTGAGAATTCTTTCCTGAGAGGGCTTTCCCTGAACCTGCTTCTGCTCCTGTGCCTGTGGCTGTTTAGGCTGGGGCTGTTTTTGTTTCATAGGTCAAGATTATAGCCAAAATTATTCCACTTCAGTTTCCTAAAGTGGAATTTTTGAAAATCAATCACTTGAGAGGGTAAAAGTGAAGAAAAGCCATGATTTTTGGGCATCTGAAAGAGGGGTAGGCCGAAAGGTAAGGAGGCGGGAAAAAAATTGTAAAATTAAAAAAAAATTTGCCTCTTTCTCGGCGTTGAAAATCGAGGCTTTAAGGAAACAAGGAACGGACAGTCCTCATACATGGAGAATTCGGTTATTGTGTGAATTATCCACCTGTAGTTTTTTAGCATATACACATGCAGCCACTCTTATGGGCCTCTGGATTTTTATAGGAATCTCTATGGGATACCTGATTTTTGTACATATTTGGAGAAGATTTAGTGGTAATATTATAGTAAGCTCGTGACGTGATGAGTAGGCGATATCAAACAGATTCCCAGACAGAGCGAAGGT
>JBCNVD010000017.1:0-25883 GCA_039630345.1 Aquificaceae bacterium | reverse complement strand
TGTGGTTTGTAAACTTTTACATTCCAAAAGCCGAAGATAAACAGAGGGCTTATCGCATATATGACCTGTTTGTCCTGATAGTTAGTCTTCCTCTTACTTTGGCAATACTTGGGGTTGTGTATCTTGCGGTCTTTAAACCTTGACATATAATAAGCCCCGTGAGGGACATTGTATTTCTTGAAAGAGACCCATTTGCACCAATAAGGCATGCCTATCCTGTGGAGAAGGTTTTATATCATGGCAAAAGCGAATATCAGGAGATAGTAATTTTGCAATCTCCTCATTTTGGTCGCGTTCTGGTTCTTGATGGTGTCGCCCAGTGCGATGAGAAGTATGAATTCATCTATCATGAGTTTTTAGCCCATGTTCCGATGTTTGCACACCCAGAGCCAAGAGATGTCCTGATAATAGGCGGGGGAGACGGAGGCACTTTAAGAGAGGTTTTGAAGCACCCAGAGGTAAAGCGCGTAGCGCTGGTTGATATAGACAAAATGGTTATAGAAGTCTCCAAAGAGTATTTACCTACATTGGCATGCTCTTTTGACGACCCGAGGGTTGAGGTCTTTGCAGAAGATGGTTTTAAATTTGTGCAAAATCTCTCATCAGAGTTTGATGTAATCTTAGTAGACTCCACAGACCCGGTGGGCTTTGCGCATGTTCTTACAACTGCTGAGTTTTTCAGATATGTCTTTAGAGCTCTTAAGGATAATGGCATTTATGCAGGTCAGAGCGAATCCTTGCACTATCACCTGAATATAGTCCAGCGAATACAAAAAGACCTTAGAGAAGTTTTTCCAATAGTTGACCTCTATTGTGCCACTGTCCCTGGCTACGCAGGCTATTGGTGGAGCTTCTCCATAGGCTCAAAAACCCAAGACCCAAGAAAGCCCCTGCGGGAAAAGTCCTTCTCGACAAAACTCTATTGCAAAGATATGCACCAGCATGCTTTTTTGCCAAAGAGTTTTTTAAACAGAGTTCTATCTGGCGAGTATAACTTCTGATGCTAAGGCTTGCCCTGCCAAAGGGCAGATTGCTGGATGATTCAATAAGGCTTCTTTCTTCAAGTGGGCTTATGGACATAAAATCTCTCTCTGAAAGAAAGCTCCTTCAAAAGTTTGGCAATTTTGAGCTTTTGCTGGTTAAACCTTTTGATGTCCCAAAGTATGTGGAGAAAGGCTCAGCCCAGATTGGAATTGCAGGGCTAGATACTGTGGTTGAATCGCGCGCTGATTTATATAACCTTCTTGAGCTCCCCTTTGGAAAGTGCACCCTTTGCATAGCAGGAAAGCCAGAGTTTGAGAAACATTACGAGATGGCTTCTCACTTAAAAGTCGGGAGCAAATACCCAAACATCACTCAGGATTTTTTCTCAAGAAGGGCAAGGAGCTGCGAAATTATACACTTAAGTGGTTCTGTAGAGCTTGCGCCTATAGTTGGACTTAGTGATGTTATACTTGACCTGGTGCAGACAGGTCAAACCCTTCGCGAAAATGGTCTTGTGGTATTTGAAAAAGTGCTTGAATCAAGTGCTGTTCTTATATGCAACCGCTCAGGTTATAGAGTTTACCGTCAGGAGATACTAAAAGTGGTTAGCTCTTTAGAGGGCTTTTAAAAGCTCCTCGGCGTCTTTTATTTTGCAAACGCTGAAAACCCTCACATGCGGGATAGTTTGCTGAATCAATTTAGAAAGCACTGGCTTTGGACCTATTTCAACGAATGTATGAACGCCCTGAGAAGCCATAAACTCAACGCTTTGAAACCATAAAACAGGAGAAAATAGCTGCCTGTAGAGGTTATCTCTTATTTCGTGAGCCATAGTGTGAGCTCTGGCTGTGTAGTTTTGCACAATAGGAATTTCAGAGTTTTTAATTGGTGTTTGCGCAAGCTTTAATCTGAAAGCATTTGCAGCATCTTTCATCAAACTGCAGTGAGATGGGACGGATACTTTGAGCTCTATTGCTTTTGCGCCCATCTTTATAGCGTTTTGTTTGGCAGCTTCAACCGCCTCTTTCTGACCTGATATCACAAACTGCTCGGGGGAATTGTAATTTGCCACCTCTACAATGCCGAATTTAAGAGCGTCTTGACATGCTGCTTCGACCTTTTCTGCGCTGAGTTTTAAAATAGCCACCATGCTCCCTTCGCCCTCTGGCACCGCATTTTGCATAAGCGTTGCTCTAATGTGCGCAAGTCTCACAGCTTGAAAGAGTTCTAAAGCGCCTGCTACTAAAAGTGCGGTATATTCTCCAAGTGAGTGCCCTGCGACAAAGTCAGGGGCTTTTAATCCCATCGATTCAAGCGCTTTGTAAATTGCAAAGCTTGCGGTAAGCACTGCTGGCTGGGTTACTGTGGTCTTATCTAGCTCTTCCTGAGTGCCGTGGAATATCTTATCCGCTATATTTTGCCTAAGCGCCGTCTCTGCGCTGTGAAATACATCCGCAGACTGGGGAAACTCTTTGTAAAAATCGTAAGCCATGCCAACAATTTGAGAGCCTTGCCCCGGAAATACAAACGCTATCAAGACCCTTGCTCTTTGAGTTTTTGCTTTATGAATTCCCAGCTCCACCAGGTTGCTTCGTTAACCGCCATTGGCTTTCCAACGCTATCTTGACAGCCATCTACCCAAACATTAGTGCCATCTGTAAAGAGTTTAAAGTTTCTGGTCCGCGAAGACCAGCGCCAGAAATTATGAGGACCTATGCCAAGCGCTTTTTTAAACATTTCCAGCTCTTGGGGTAAAAGCGGTCTCATGTGGAGCTTATCTCCCTACCAAGATGCTCTTTGACGGAACTGACTTTGGATTTAAGTCTTCCCATCGGTGCGTTTCGATAATCTATTTTAGCAGTAATGGAGACTCTATTGCAATCAATCTGAAGTCTTTTTAGTCCTTCTGAGAGGAGTTTCATTGCGCTATCAATATCAGGAGCTTCAAAAATTGTGCCCATGGGAGTTAAAACATACTCAAAGCCCGATTTGTCAATTAGATCAACAACCCTTGCTACAAACTCACTAACACTCTCACCCTTGCCAATAGGGGTCATACTAAAAAACACAAGAACACTCATTTTTGAATTTTATCAGCTTTTAAAAGATTTTGAATGCAATAAGGGTCTACTATCCTGATACCAAGTCTTTCTGCAAACTTCCTAAGACCCTCATCCGCACTCAGCAATAGCGCGTCAATTTCAAAAGAGAGCAATATAACATCCAGGTCTTCCTTGCTGTCTATTATGCCAGTGCGCAAAGCCTCACGATACTTTTCGCGCAATCTGTTAGTGAGCCTTGCTCCGTCTTCAGGAAACTTGCAGGCATCTCTTAGATGCTCCTCTGCAATCCTTAGACCTCTGTTTATGCGAATTCGCATCTCTTCGATATACTCATAAAGCAACTGGGCAGGGAGCTGAATTTTGTATCTAAAAGGCGAGCGAATACGAACTATTGTCTCAAATTTAGACTTTATGGGCTCTATGTCAGCAACTTTTAAAAACTCTGAATAGACACTGGCTGGCATAAAAAATTCAACATCAGAACTAATGGCAAGCTCCAGAAAGACCTCGGTTGCGCGTCTTGGACTGCTACCAAAAATGCTATAAATATCAGGATTTGTGAAAATGCTTGTGTCAACGACCGCTTTCAAGTATTGCATCCAGCGCTTCCTGATATTTTGCTCTGATCCCTGTCCATATTTTAAAGCTCTCTAAACCCTGATAAATAAGCATATCAAGACCGTCTTTTACATTGCATCCAGATTCTCTGGCGGACTTTAAAAGTCTGTTTTCCCTGTATGACATATCAAAAACAGATACATTCTTTTCTAAAAGGCTATAGTCAAAAAGTTCAGCATCTGGACTGGCGGATGTTGCGTTAAGTATTAAATCAACACTTCTGATAAATTCTTCTACAGAGCTGACTGCTTTACAGCCCATCTTTGCGCAGAGGGTTTTTGCTTTTGTTTTTGTTCTGTTCCAGACAAAAACCTCAGCTCCGGAATTTAAAAGTGCATAAATGGCTGCCTTTGCTGCCCCTCCTGCTCCCAAAACCAGAGCTTTTTTAGGCCTACAAAAACCATCAAGAGCATTTAAGACACCAATCCAATCGGTATTATAAGCATAAAGCTCGCCACTATTAAACTTAAGAGTATTTGCAGCACCTATTTTTCTGGCGTGTTCGTCTGAATATTTGGCTACTTTTAGTGCAATTTCTTTGTATGGTAATGTAATGTTTAACCCTTGAAAGCCAAAATAGCCAGAATTTTTCAAAAACTTTGATGCAAAGGACTTATCAACTTCTAAAGGTATGTAAACTGCATTTATTCCATAGAGCTTAAAAAGACGGTTTTGAAAAACTGGCGAAAGAGAGTGCTTTACAGGATTTCCAACAACGCCATAGAGGAGCGTATCCCCCCTTATGGTCATATTATTTGATATTTACTCTGGACTAACTTAACTGACCTGACCCAATCAAGATTGCTCTTTATGACTAAATCAAGCATATCTTTTAAAATCTCATCCACCACAGGACAATCCACGCACCCGCCTTCAAAGGAAAGATAGACATCACCCTCCTCCACTCTAACGAGCTTTAGGTTGCCATTGTGGCCTTTTAAGGCAGGTCTTATCTTTTCAAGGATTTTTTCAACTTCAGCAATTTCAGAGCGCTCCATTTGAAACCTCCTTACCTGCAGAGGCGGTGGACCTCCTGCCAGATTAGAGACTGCAACTCTTCCTCCATATCCATCAGTCTACAAAACCCTTTAAGGTTAATTTTATCAAGAACTACATCGGCTATGTCGTCCTCTTCCAGCTTTTTAAGTCCGTAGTTATCAAGGATCGGCTTTGCCTTGGGACAATCTCGCAAAAGCTCACTAAGGGGCCTTTCGTGAAAGGAGCGCTCCTTCATTTTAGTTTCCTCACAAAAAGGTGAAACTGCTCGTCCTCTTGGTATAACCCAAGAAACTCATTTCCTGTGGACTTACACCAGGATGGTATGTCTTCTACCACACCTGGGTCATCTGCTATTAGCTCAAGAATCTGACCACAGGACATGGTTTTTATAATTCTAGCAGTTTCGGCAACAGGCACCGGACAGAAGGTGCCTGTCACATCGTGAACTATATCCGCTTTTAAATCTCGCATCTTAAAGAGACAGGAACTCAAACTGACTATCTTTGCTCTCTTGCTCTTCGTAGCAATCGGGGATGCGCTCTGCTTCTTCTACCCTGCCTTGCTTTAGAAGATAATCCCTTATAGCAACATGAAGGGTCTCAAGTCCTAAATTGGTGCAGTGAATCTTTTGGGGTGGAAGCCCGCCAAGCTGGTCGAAAATCTCTTTGTAAGTTAAGTTAAGGGCGTATTTGATGTCTTTACCCTTTACCATCTCGGTAAGCTGAGAGGAGACCGCTATTGCAGAGCCACAACCGAAAGTCTTGAACCTCAAATCTTCTATGATGTCACCATCTGGGTTTACCCTCAGGGTAAACATCATCGCATCCCCACAGGCAGGGTTCCCACACTGCCCTATTGCGTTAGCATCTTCAAGAACGCCAACGTTCCTTGGGTTTAAAAAGTGGTCAAGCACCTTTTCGCTGTATTCAAACATCCCTTAATACCTCCTTGCGCTTAATAATCTACTTCCATATGCAAAGAGCAATCAATGACTATAATCACTGAGAAAAATTCAAAGACCTCAAAGGTCCGCTAATAATTAATCTAAAGCCCGGCGCTATCAGCTGTCCATTAAGCGAGGACTGAAGCGGATCTTTGGCATTAAAAACCGCCTGCCCATCACCCTGGAGCTCAATTCCCGCTAACTTTGCGCGAGCTACAAAGACTCTATTTTTAAAATCTATCTCAAGTTTCTCAACTTTGTATGAGCCTGCCTGAAACTTCTCAAGAGACATCTGCCCCATGATTCCATCTTTTTTAAACTCTAAACGCGCCCGAAGGGCGCCTTTTTGATATAGACACTTAAAATCTCTGGCATTGAGGGATTTAATGCCCGAGGGTTTTATATGGATTTTGAGAGATCCCCCCTCACAGCTTCCTGCTAGGGTGATCCCGGAGGGCCTTAGGCTAACGTTGAGGGTGTCAAATCTCACTAGAGCCGAGCTTTGAGTGTATATGATGGTGTCTTTGAGGGTTATAGAAATAGGGGTCTCTTTGACAGAGCTTGCTATAAGATATAACCCGTTTTTTTGAAGGATTTTGTCAAAGATAATGAATTTGGGTAAAATTAAGGCAATGAAAAGAATTAAAAAGAGCGCAAGGTAGAGGAAAAAAGTCCCTACGCTCTTAAGGTTCGGAAGGTTTTTTCTCATTTCTTTCTCGTCTTAAGAGTTTTTGGAGCTCTCTTGCCAGCTTTTCATGCTCCTGAGTTATGCGAGATAGCTCCTCTGGACCTTCGATGACAAATGGGGTTATGAATATAAAGAGCGAGACCTTGTCTTCGTTTTGCGTTTCGCGCTTAAAGAGTCTTCCAAAGATGGGGACATCTTTAAGTCCCGGGATGCCCTCCTGGCTGGATAGAGTTCTGGTGCTTACAAGACCGCCGATTATGACCGTTTGACCCTTTTCCACCACCACATCTGAATTAACCTCTCTGTTTGAGGTAACTGGCACTGCATAAGTTAGCTGTCCTATCTGGGGGCGTATAAAGTCCACTATTTCCTGAACCTGAAGTTTTATCATAAGCCTTAGGTTATCCCCCGAGATTGTGGGTGTTACGCCAAGGTTTAGACCAACCTCTTTATAGTCGTAAGTAACTACCGGCTGACCGTTGACATCGAACTTAACCCCTGAGGCAAAGGGCACCACCTGCCCAACTTTAATAGTTGCTTCCTGATTATCAAGCGTTAGAACCTTTGGGTTTGATATCAGATTAAAACCTGAGCCTTTTTCTATTAAAGATAGCAAAAGCGCAAGATCCGGAAAAAAAATGGTTGAGCCCCCTATTGTAATGCTGCGGCCTACATTGTTTATAAATCCAAGGACAAACTTGCCGGATAAGATTGCGCTATAAAGGTCCTGCGCTGATCCAACCCCAAAACCTGCACCTCCTTTTGTGCCAAGCGCCTGCCAGCGAAGACCTATATCAAGAGCTCTTGAGGTGGAAAGTTCCACTATACTTGCTGCTATTAAAACCTGCTTTCTCCTGACATCAAGAGTATCTATAAGGGCTTTTAAGCCAGTTATCTCTCTTTGCGTTGCAAATGCTATAACCGAATTTGTCCCCCTGTCAAAGCCTATCCTGAGTCCCTCCTGAGTTTGGATGACTGCAATTGGCTGAGGGGGCTGGGGCTGAGATGGTTTTGTTATTCCAAGCGGTGTTTCCAAAGATCTAGGGTCTTGTCGGGGTTGTGCCTGAGGTTGAGCTAATGGGGCCTGCTGGGTCGAGAGACCCCCAAACAGAGTCTGAAGACTTTTGCTAAGCTCCTCTGCGGATATAAACTTAAGAGGAATTACATAAAAGGAACGCTCTTCTGTGGCTATTGCACTCTCGTCAAGTGTTTTTATAACCTCCTGAATAAGAGGGTGTATATCCTCGCGCGTTATTATCACTATTGAGTTTGAGTCTTTGTTAAAAGTTCCCACAACAGGGCTTCCGATTTGTTGTTGAAGAGTGCCAAGGAGCGCCTGCAGACTCTGGAATAGACTCTCCGCCCTTGATCTTTTTAGGTTGTGGACCTTTACGCTGAGAGCTCTCTGGGGCGCATCCAGAGCTCTTAAGATGTCTCTTATTTTCTGAACATTTTTTGCAATATCGGCGATGATTAAAGTGTTTGATTGAGCATGAACGCTAAGTCTTGCAGAGGGTGATAAGAGCGGTTGAATCGCTTGCTGAAGCTGCGTAGCCTGGGTGTTTTCGGCTGTGTAGAGAAATATCACCACCTCGCCAAGATTAGTGGGTCTCTTTGTCTGGGCAAAGGGGATTGCCTGTGCCATCGGGACTATTCTTACGATGTTTTTATCCTCTACAACGCCATATCCCTGAAGCGCAAGAGATAGGACAAACAGCTCCCAGGCCTGGGCTACATTCAGTGGTTTTGCAGAGCTGATAGTTAAAGTGCCCTTAACAGAGGGGTCAAGAACTATGTTTTTACCAGTGAGCTCTGACATAAACTTAACAATCAGGTTTATATCAGCGTCCTGAAAGTTTAGATAGACCTTGCCGGTTTTTCTCTGCTCCTGGGCCTGATTTTGCACCTCCTGAAGGCTTTGAGTGGAAAAAGCTGGAAGTAAAAACAAAATACATAGCAGAAAAAACCTCACCATTACTCTACCCTCAGCTGTATTTCGGTTTGCTGTTGCGAGCGAATCAGCGAGATGCGAAGCGCTTGTTCGTTTCTTAGCACCTGAAGTATTCTAAAGGCATCTTCACCGCTTTTTATTTCCTGACCATTTATCGAAACAAGCACATCCCCTTGCAAAAGCCCTGCCCTGTCAAAGAGACTGCCTGGCTCAATCCATTCAAACAGAAAGCCTCGAGTCCTGCCATCCTGGACAAATGGCACGAGTCTTATCTGTCTAAACATCAAACCAGGATCTGAGGTTATTCTCTCAAGCTCGCTCCTTGGGATTTTGCTCTGTAAAACCCTTGAGTCTTTTGCTATCTCCTGAGGTAGTTGCCCCTGAGCTTGCTGGGCTTTATCTAAGGACAAACTAACTATCTGGGTCTGACCGTCCTTTGATAAAAGGATTGAATTTCTCTCTATTGATACCACAGAGAGAGGACCTACAGAGCTCCCAACCTTTAAAAGACTTGGCTGACCGTCAACTAGCGCAAGGGCCATACTCTTGCCCCCACTTGCTATTGCGAGAACTTTAATAGTTGGCAACCTCTCCTGAGGCTTTTCCTCTTTTTTAAAAACCTCCGCAAAGCGCTGATTGGCCACTGAAACATCCGGGGTTTTTCTCTCTAGCAAAGGCGCAGAAAAAGACCTGAGCCCAGAGAGGAAGAATAAAGAGACAAGAAGTGCAAAGTTAAGGGCAAAGAGCAGCGATATTAGAGCATTTATCATGGTTATTTATCTTAACGCCTAAAGACTCTTATTAAAGCCCTATCAATATCTTATCTTGGTCTATTTTAACTTCGATAGCTCTCGGGATGCCCCTGAAATCTTCTAAACTAGAGCCATCAGATGAAATTGCACTTACTTTAAAAGACCTGAGCGGACGAAGTCTAACGAGCCTATCTCGCTCATAAAACGCAATATCCCCATAAGGATAGGGAAACTCATAATAATAGAGCCATCCGTCTTTATATATGTAAGCACACTTAACAACCCCTGCGTAATAGCTCCCTGAGGATGTTATCATAAAAACCCCTTCTTTATTTATGTAAATGTCTGTAGCCCCTATAAGTTTCCTGTGAAGATCCCAGATAAGAATCGCATCTTCACTCAAAGCTCTTGCCTGCCCCGAGAGCTGAGATATGCTATCAGAGCTCCTGAAAAAACTAAAGCTAATTGTTGATAAAAAAAGCCCTACTAATGTAAGGGTTATAAGAACTTCTATTAGAGTAAAAGCCCTCACTGCCTTGGGGAGAATGTAATTATTTCGGTGCTTCTTAGCCTGAAGATCTCTTCCTGAACCTGCGGATAATCTTTCAAGGTTTTTCTATAAACGCTTACTTTATCAAGATTACCTGTTTGCAACCTGTTATTTAGCTCTATTAAGTCTCTAAATTGCTCTCTGGAATATAAAAACTCTGCCCTTGCTGAGGTTAGAATCTCAAAAAGAACCGTAAAACCAATCCCTATAATAACGCCAGCTACCAAAACCTCAATAAGAGTAAAGCCCTTATTGCCACACATCTATGTCGTCTTCTGTGCCCTCTTTGCCATCAGGGCCAGTGGATCTAAGCTCAAAAGCCCTCCCAAGCCCTGGGGAGATATAGATAAAATCCCTATCCCAGCCATCTTTTGGCACCTTCTCCAGATACTGGCGCCAGCGCTGGGGAGAGGGGGGAGACATGGGCTTTTCAACAAGGGCCTTAAGACCCTGTTCTGTGGTTGGATATTGCCCGTTATCGAGTTTATATTGCTCAAGAGCATCTTTTATAGCCTTTAGCTGAACGCGCGTTGCCTCAACTCTGGCCTCATCGACCCTTCCTATAACCCTTGGCACCACAAGAGCCGCAAGGATGCCAAGAATAATCACAACAACCAAAAGCTCAACCAGCGTAAAACCTCTTCTCATCTTCTAAATTCCTCAGGGAGCTCTCTCTTTGGCAATCCTACAAACTCTATGTCCTGCTCTTCGAGCCTTTTGGAAAATGGCTTTTCCTGGGTAAGCTCTTCGTAAACATGCGCAACAAGACCTGCCACCCTTCCAAGGATAAAAAGCCCCTTACCCATTCTCCAGTCAAAACCCATATCACAGGCAAGAGCTGCAATGGCCCCATCAACATTCAAAACGAGCCTTTTACCCTTTTGTCTTTCAATCTCTTCCTGAACTTTCAGGGCAAACTCGCAGTGCTTTGAGAAAATCCCCTCTTCCTTTGCAATTTCAAAGAGCCTCTCTGTGCGGGGGTCTTTCTCCTTGTAATACTTATGCCCAAAGCCAGGAATTGGTAGCTTTTTTTCAAGATATTCAGAAACCGCCCTGTCGGGCGATACTCCCCCAGCTATAGCCTCGCTTAAAAAGCGCATCGCATCCTCAAGAGCACCCCCGTGAGCAAAACCAAAGGCCAAAATCCCCGCAGCAACACCGACATTTAGAGAGTTTCCGCCGGAAGCTACGCACCTTGCCGCAATTGCAGAAGGGGGAGCGACCCCATGGTCTATAACAGATACAAGTATCGCATCCATCATTCTGGCATAGCTCTTATTTGGAAGCTCGCCTCTAAGCAGCAGATAAACCGCCTGCGAAAAGCTCAAATTGCCAACAAGGTCAAGAAGTCTATAACCTCTTACGTAAACCTCCTCGTCAATGTGCTGCGTTATGGCTGTTTTAAATTTCATCTTTGACCTCCTGAAACGATCTCAATTGATGCTTTTTTCCTCAAGCTCTCTATGTATGAAGAGAGCAAGGCCTGAGCTTTTAAGCTCCTTAAATCCTCAAGAAGTCCCTCTCTCTCCTTTTGCGGTATGGGCTCTTTGCTCTTTGAACTTAAAAAAATTACCGCAAGACCGTTGCGGGAATTAAAAGGACCCAAAACTTTATCACTAGAGTTTAAAATCTTCTCTATAGAAGAGAGTTCAAGACCATAAATCGTTCCAAGGTCGCTAAGTGGGGTATTTTTTAGCTCTACTGGCTCAATGCCGGGCTTTTTATTCTGCTTTAAATCCTCCAGAGTTTTGTCAGCGATGTTTTTAATAACTTCCTGATAGTTTTTCTCTATTGCCATTAGTTTTAGTTTATCTTTGGCTTCTTCAATACTCATATACTCTTCCTGTTTAGAACTCTGGACAAATAAAACCAAGAAATCTTCACCTTCTTTCAAAACTTCTGGCTCTTTATCTTTGAGTCTGGGCAAAGCGTCTTCAATAACAGGGCTAAAGCCCGTCTTTTTTGAAAGGTCAAAAGACTCAAACCCCTCTGGCACTTGCCCGTTTTTGAGTTTTTGATAAATCTCGACTGCTGAATCTTTATTTCTGACCCGCCAGATTTTAAGCTCTCTGCCGGGCGGTTTTTTAAAGCTCTCTTTGTTTGCGCTATAGAGCTCCTGGAGCTCTTTTTCAGATGGTTTATAAACATCCATCGCGCTTATGCGGTCAATAATATAGAGCTCACCATTTATTTTAGTTTCGTGCAGGGAGAGATTTAACTTCTCTTCCTCAGCAGATACATAAACGGCGTTTGATATTAGAGTAATTAGCTTTTGCACCGTTATAACCTTTCTTAGATATTCTTCGTATTCTCTTGGGGTCATTCCAAGTCTTGCAACGACCTGAGTGTATTTGCTTTTGCTAAATGCTCCCCCTTCTTGAAAAGAGGGGTCTGACTTTATAAGCTCAACTATCTCCTGATTACTTGCAGTAAGCGAAAGAGAGCGGGCTTTTTGATAAAGTAGCTCTTGCACTATGAGGTTTTCCATAACCTGTTTTCTCTGGATATCTTCGTCTTTAATTAGTCCCTCAAACCTTAGCAACTCCCTTCTAAAATCCTTAATACCAATACAGCTATCGTTTACGTAAGCGACGCAACTTCTTGATTGACCTAATAAAACTCCTGCATCTGACGAGGCAAAAGTCCAGAGAAAAAAGGCCCCGCTGGCGATGGCAACGACGGCAATAGTAAAGGTTTTGTAGCGATGTATCAACGAATACATTTAGCTGAATTTTAACAAAAGTTTAGGTTTATAATCATAGCTTTAGCGGGCGTAGCTCAGTGGTAGAGCGGCTGCTTGCCATGCAGCAGGTCGCGGGTTCGAGTCCCGTCGCCCGCTTTTTAGGCAACGTGGCCGAGCGGTTAGGCGAGGGACTGCAAATCCCTTTTACGGCGGTTCAAATCCGCCCGTTGCCTTTGCGAAAAATCTGCGTATAAAGACTATCAAGAGCTCTTTGAAAGTCCTCTTCTCCTTGTTCTAATCTATCCATCATCTCCTCTATCTCTTTCGTGAAGTCAACACTTACAAAACGGGAAACCTCGGCGTCTGAACTTAAAAACTTATAAGCTATTTTCCCAAGCTTTGTTGGAACTAAAAACCCGGAGCTCTCTATAACATAGCCTCGCTCCAGGAGTTTCTCCAAAGTAGAGGCATAGGTTGAAGGTCTACCTATTCCCTGTCTTTTCATTTCGCTGACGATCTCCCCTGAAGTGTAGAGAAACTCTGAAGGCACCCTGTCTATAGCTGGATTTAGCACCACTTTGCCCTCTTTTAAACTCATTGTCTGTATTGGCAAAATTATGTTGTATCCGTTTTGCAAAATTTTAGAAACGACCGTAAACTGATGCTTAAAATCGCCGGCTTTTAATACCCAGTTTTGAATCTCCAAAATAGCAGGTCTTAGTTGACTTGCCAGAAAGTGCCTGAAAATAAGACCATAAAGACTTATCGCCTCTTTAGGTAAGCTCTCTACCTGACCGCTAAGGACTATAGATCGGAGCTCTTCTGGCTCCAAAGCCCTGGTGGGACGGATGCATTCATGAGCCCCACCTTCTGCCCATGTTCTTGGTCTAAAGACCTCCTCAGGATACTCTCTTAAAGAGAGTTCTTTAGCCAGTGCTATCCCGGCACCTGAGACCCTTATAGAGTCAGTTCTGTGATAGGTTATAAATCCCGTCTCAAATAGCGATTGCGCCACTTTCATGGTCTTTTCAGCGCTCCATCTTAGTCTTTCGCTGGCAAGCTTTAGAAGGCTATGCGTAGCAAGTGGGGGCGGCGGGTTTCTCTCCTCTTGTTGCGAAGAGATAAGCTCAAGGTAGCTATCTTCTAAAGCCTTAACTAAACTCTCCGCCTGATTTTTCGATTCAAACCTCCACTCAAGCCTTGGACCATCCGGGATTGAAACGCTAACTCTGTAGAGTTTTTTCCTGTATAGAGCGTCTCTATCTATTATCCATCCAAGCACGGGCGTTTGCACCCTGCCTGCAGAGAGCCAGCTTTTAGAAAAAGCCTGCTGGAGTTTTTGGGAAAACTCAAAGCCAACCCATCTATCCGCTATTCGCCTAAGAGCCTGCGCCTCGACTAAATTCAGGTTTATGTCCCTTGGGCTTGATAGGGCATTGAGAATCGCTCTCTTGGTTATTTCGTGAAACTCAACCCTGAGGATGTTTTTGTTAAAAGGTCTCAAAAGCCCTCTTAGATCCCAGGCTATTTTTTCGCCCTCGGAATCTGGGTCTGTTGCTATCAAAACATCGCGCGCTTCGCGCGCAAGACGCTGAAGACCGCTAATAATCTCGTGTCTTTTTTCAATCGGTTCATAAAGAGGTTCAAAGATGCTATTTTTCAAAACCCCGTAAGTTCCGCCATCTCTGGATAGGTCAAGCACATGCCCAAAGCAGGAGGTTATAAGAAGATAGAGCTCCCCTGTTAAAACCTCCAAAACCTCAAGGTCGTTGACCTTTCTCCTTGCAGGCTTTCCGAAAAAGTTTGCTATGGTTCTTGCCTTATTGGGAGACTCAACTATAAAGAGTGTTGGCTTTAAAAAGTCTTCTCTGGGTTTTTCGCCATTTACAGCTCTTATACCAGCTCTTTCCTGGTCTATTATCTCCATCAATCTCTTTAAATCCACATCTTTTGCTGGCTTAAACTCTATATCCTCACTAAACCAGCCTATCTTCTTCTGAAGATGGTTAAAAACCCTCTCATCGTCTACTAAAATCAAACTAAGCCCGGTGGTAAGCCCACCTAAATACATCCGGGAAACGCGACCGCTTGCCTGAAGATATCCTACTACATCCGAAACAGACAGCACATAACCATCCTGCGTGCTCCTTATGGTAGTCTCTGGGGAGTTTTCCAAAATTTCAAGCACCTCTTTGGATCTTAAAAACGAAAGAACCTCTTCTTTTAAAGCCTCTACTTTGCTATAAAGTTCCTGTCTCTGGCTTAAAAACTCCTCTGAAAGATACTGATAACGCCTTAGCTTTTCAATCCAGTTATCCAGCGTTTTTAAAACCTGGGGCATTTTCTTTGCAATAATTGGTCTTAAAGAACTTATAGCCCATAGCACATGAGAGAGGTTTTTCTCAAATTTTAAAGATAAAACTATCTTTGGAACTCCGTAAAAAATTGCATATCTTACCGCCTTTGGCAAATCAAAGCCTCTGGCAAGCGGATTTTTATAAGAAGAAATCCCACCAATTACCCATATATCACCCCTTGAAAATTCCTCTATGGTTTTTTCGTTTAATTCTTCATAAGATATCGCCCTTATTCCCTCCTGATTTAAAGACTTTAAAATCATATCAAGACCCTTTTTTGAATAATCAGAAGAAACAAAAAGAAGACAACCTTTACCTAGCTCTTTTATCCAATCGATAGGATGCTTTTTAAAGGCATTATCAAATATATCAACCGTTTTGCGAACGAAAAAGTTAGGGCTCGACAGATCAAACCCCAGCATCTCGCGAAAAAGCCCTGCCCTCAAAGAGCGGGGCGCAGATGTTGCGGAAGATATAACCAGAGCGCCCCTTTTTTGCACTCTCTGAATCTCACTCTGGAGCTCTTTGATTTTATTAAAGGTCTCCTGATCTCTGTTTTGAGTAGATTTTAACTTCAGTATCTTCATACCATTCTGGATATCAGAATCTGTAAAATTCATAAGCTTTAAAACCTTATCAACATTCGTGGAAGTTTTCAAAAAAGAATCAACATCGTCAACGAAAATCAGATCAAAATCACAGCTTATGTCCTGAAAGTTTTTATAAAGAAACATAGAGGTGCTAACAAGAATCTTAAAGTCCCCACTTTTTAGTCTTTCTCTCAATAATTCTTTTCTCTTCCCGCTTTCATCAGAAAAAACCAGCATATCAGCTTCAGAAACACCAAAAGCCAAAAGCCTCTCTCTTGTTTGTCTAACCAGAATCTGGGTAGGCACTATTATGTAAGAGTTTTTCCCAATTTTAGACAAAAAGCTCGCCATACTTATACCAAAAGTGCTCTTACCAACCCCGGTAGGAGCAAGCAATGCAAAAGAGCTCTTTATAAAGACCCTGTATGCCCAGCTTATTTGCAAAGCCCACGGCTCAAATCCGGTGTATTTTCTAAAGTGTTCTTTCCAGGATTTTAAAATCCCGTCAACTTTGCAAAGCTCAAAGAGTCTACCATTTTTTAAAACCTCGCAGGGATCATCCCCCTCTGGCATGCACTTTTCACAAGCAAGACCTCTCTCAAGTCTTTCAGAAGATATATCACCACCGCAGTTTGGACAAAGACCTCTAAAAACTCCCCTAAGCATCTTCTCTCCTCCTTGAAAAAACAAATCTTAAAGGAGATAGCTCAAGACCAAGCTCTTGGCGAAGTTTTTTTTCCATAAATCTAACATACTCATCTCTCCAGGACTCAGGGCTGTTTGTAATTAGCACAAAAGTCGGAGGCTTTGTGCTTTGTTGAAAAGAGTAATATACCTTTGGCGCTAAATTATCCTTCAAAGGGGGTGGATGGAGCGATAAAATCCTGTTAATAGCCCTATTTACCTGAGAGGTTTTAAACTCCTTGTTAAAATCCCTCCAGACTTCTCTGGCTTTAAGTAAGATATTTTCAATCCCATAACCGCTTTTTGCACTTATTAAAACCACAGGGGCATAATCCAGAAACCACAGCTCTCTCTTTAGGTATTCCTCAAGGCCCCCCTGGCTATTAAGAAGGTCTATTTTATTACCAACAATCAAAGCAGGTTTTGCCCTCTTTCTTATAAGCCCTGCTAACTTCTTGTCCTGAAAGCTAACGCCTTTAGATAGGTCAATAATTAGCAAAACTATCCCCTCTCGCTCAAGCGCCTCAAGCGCCCTGCCAACTGCAAAAAACTCCGGACCGTACTCTACTGAGCTCCTTTTACGAATCCCCGCGGTATCAACCGCGGAAAAACCATTCCCCAGGTTTACCTCCACCGCATCTCTTGTCGTTCCTGGCTCGTGCCACACAATAGCTCTTTCATATCCAGCAAGCGCATTTAAAAGCGAAGATTTACCCGCATTTGGCTTTCCAAGCAGGATAAGATTAATCTGCCCTTCGGGCAAGGAATCTCTTTTTCCTCCAACTGATTCAAGTCTCTCAAGGAGCTCTCCAATCCCAAGTCCATGCAGGGCAGAGATCTCAACAAAAGACTCAAACCCAAGCCCGTAAAATTCCCACCTGCCATCTAAAGAGGCATCAATCTTGTTAATAACAACAAGTACCTTGTCTCTGTAAGGTCTTAAGAGATTTGCGACCTCAATATCTGCCTGGGTAAGACCCGCCTTTGCATCAACTACAAACAGCACCTTTTTTGCGTTTTTGATAAGCTCAAGGACTTTTTTCCTTACAAAGTTCTCAACCCAGACATCCGGGTTAAAAAGCCCCGCCGTATCCGCAACTGTAAGGATATTGCCAGATAGTTCAATCTCGCCAAAGATAATATCTCTTGTAATCCCCGGGCTATCAAACACAATACTCTGGCGCTTTTTAATTAGCCTGTTAAAAAGACTTGATTTACCTACATTTGCCCTTCCGACTATCAAAACATCTACCATCTTGCGGTCTAAAATTAATAACTAATATGGCTGAGATTTTAATTGCAAAGTCAGCAGGCTTTTGCTTTGGCGTAAGAAGAGCCATAAAACTGGCAGAAGAGGCAATAAACTCAGGCGGTAAGCTATACTCACTCGGACCTCTGATTCATAATCCTCAGGAAGTAAAGAGACTTGAGCTTGCAGGTCTTGAGCCTGTTGAGGATGAATCGAATCTAAAACCCTCAAGGATTGTGATTCGCTCCCATGGCATCTCCCCCCAGAGAGAGAACTATCTAAAAAGTCAAGGCTTTGAAATAATAGACGCAACATGCCCTTATGTCAAGGCAGTCCATGAAGCTGTGCAAAAACTTTGCAAGGAGGGCTATTTTGTTGTCTTACTGGGGGAAAAGAACCATCCGGAAGTTTTAGGAACGCTTGGGTATCTAAACTGCGAAGGCATAGTTGTGGAATCAAAACAGGACCTTAAAAAAGTCCTCAGCAGAGAAAAGGTCGGTATAGTGTCGCAAACAACCCAGAGTGAGCAGTTTCTGAAAGAAGTCGTTGGCGAGCTTGCCCTGTGGGTGCGAGAGCTAAAGCTCATAAACACAATCTGCAACGCAACCTCAGAGCGTCAGGAAGGTGTTATGGAGCTTGCCCCAAAAGTAGACGCAATGGTAATAATAGGCGGAAAAAACAGCGGTAACACAAGGAGACTCTTTGAGTTATCAAAGGCTCTAAATCCAAACAGCTTCCATGTAGAGACCGAAGAAGAACTCAGAAAAGAATGGTTTGAAAACGCATCCAAAATAGGAGTAACCGCAGGCGCATCAACCCCGGACTGGCTCATAGAAAAGGTAGTATTAAAGCTAAAGGAGATAGCATCTTGAGGTGGCTCTTTCTGTTTTTGATATTTAGTCTCTCTTTTGCTCAGGATGTATATAATGAATATGTAAAAGAGCGCATAAGGGAAATTCCCCTTGAAAAAGCTCTCGTTTTTGGAAATGGTTCAAAACAGCTAATTATTTTTGTCAATCCAGACTGCGGATATTGCAGGCGCGAGTGGGAAGAGCTCAAAAAACATCTCTCGAGCTTAAAGCTTTATGTTTTTCTCTTGCCTTTTGAATCCTCCTCCGAAAGCGTTGCAAAAGCAAACTACATAGCCTGTTCAAAAAACAGACTAAGGGCTTTTGATATGGTTCTCTCTGGCTTTTTTGATAAAAACCCGCCAAAATCTTCAGAATGCCCAATTTTAAAACATCACATATCAATAGCACAAAAACTCGGCATTCAAACAGTCCCTTATAACATCATTCTAGACCCACCTAAAATCATAGAAGGCTACAGCCCTGCTCTTTTTGAACACCTTGGGATTAAATGATAGTAGCCCTTGTTGGTCTGCCGGGAAGCGGTAAGTCTTTCATAGCCAGCATACTTCACGAACTTGGTTTTGTCTGGCTTCGCACTGACAGCATAAGAAAAGAGCTGGCAGGCATAGAACTACATAAAAAAGCCCCTCCCGAGGTGTATTCGCAGGATTGGAATAAAAGAGTTTATGATACCCTGATTGAAAAAGCAAAAGAGTTTTCACAAAAGGGTCATAATCTCGTCCTTGATGGCTCTTTTTTAAAAAAGTGGCAAAGAGAAAAAGTTTATAAAAACTTCAAAGATGTTATTTTCATTCACACAACTGCCCGCGAAGAGACTATAAAAGAAAGGCTTTCAAAAAGAGTCGGCGATATCTCTGATGCAGACTTTGAAGTTTATCTGAAGCTAAAAGGTGAATTTGAGCCGCCAGAAAACGCCATAGAGATATTCACTGAGCTGGAACGCGAGGAGCTAAAGGATTTGCTAAAGAGGGTGCTGGGTCTTTCAAAAGACACTCCAATCCATCCTCAACAGGGCTTTTACCCTGATTAAACTTGCAATCTGGATCAATACCTCTGTCAGTTGCGACCGGTTTTCCGTCTGGCAACTTCATCTGAAAGGTGATAAGTCTTATTATGTTGCCACAGTTATCCAGCTGGTACATATTGCTACCAACATGCTTGCCCAGGGTGTTTTCACCAATAACCTTGGCCCCTGCGAAGTATTTAAGAAGTGAAGTCAGGAGCTCAGCCGCAGAGGCTGTTTGTTTGTTTACAAGCACTGCAATCTGTCCGGTGTATATAGGCTGGCGTCCCTGAAATTCATAAACGCCGTAGTTTTTATCCCTACCCTCAAGATAAAACATGGTGCCCTCTCCCTTTATCATCATCTGGGCAATAGAACTCGCAACGGATATAAGACCCCCGCCATTGTCGCGAAGGTCAAGTATCAGTATGGATGGATTTACCTGAGATATCTGGATAAGGGCGTTTCTAAAACTCTCAACAGCCGGTGCTGTGAAGTTGTTTAATTTGATATATCCAACTACCTTATCGCCAAATCTATGAACAGAAGTCTCTTCAACTATAGGGATAGTAAACTCTGCTTTCGGTATATCAAGCTGATAAACAAGTCCGTCTCTTATGAACTCAACCTTCACAGGTCCCTGGGTTTCTCTGATTGTTGAACGCCACAGATTTTTATCTGTGATTGCGTTTACTGAAATTATGATATCTCCCGGTCTTAGACCATAAGAATAAGCGGAAGAGTCTGGATAGACTTTTACAATTTTACCTGTTTCGTCCCATCTTATACCAAGACCGAAAAGTTTAGAGCTTGAATACCACAGTCTATCCTCTTCCTGCTTGGTTATAGAAGTCCATCTATCGCCTGCGTTTCTCACCACTTTTATAAACTCAGAGGGGTCTTTCCACTGGGCATCTTTAACGCGGTCCCACCAGAGATAATTTCTCTGTGCAAGGTCTCTTAGCTTCTGGGTAGCTTCTTCTATTGAGCAAAACTGAGAAGCGTAAAGGAACTTAAAGAGAAATACCAGAAGGTATATACTTCTCATATAACCTCAGTAATATATATTAGCGCCTTTCAGTTTGAATTGTATGATTGACAAATTACCACGCCTGCATAAACTTTAAAACACCAGATTAACAACCGGAGGCTGCCTATGTACTATGTAGCAGAGGTCATAAATGACGAGTGCACCAAGTATAACTGCAAGCAGTGCACGCTTTTCTGTCCTGAGCCAAATACACTCATGTACAATGACCCTGAGCACCATGCTTTTGTAGTAAGCGAGCGCTGTAAAGGCTGTGCTCTATGCGTATTTGTATGCACCAATTTACTAAAGCGCAATGCCATACACATGATAATGCCAGAAGTTCATGCGGGGGCATAAAAATGGCGAAACTTGGACCAAGCGGATACTCACCATATTCTGTTGCATACTTTCAAAAGCTTTTAAACCCTCAGGAAGGGCAGGCTCTTTTATATGACCAGATAGTCCCTGAGGAGATAGCCATGAGAGAGGCAGCAAAGGCAATGCTGACTCGTCAAAACCCGACTATCTTCCCGGGTCCTCAGGTTCTTTATGGCTGGTCTGAAGAGGCTAAGAAGAAAGCAAAGCTGGTAAAAGAAATGGCAAAAGTTCTAAATGCAAAAATCATTCCCATGTACGACTATAGACCAAAATACCCCAAGATAAACCCTGCAGTTGAGATAAATCCAAATCATCCAAATTTAACAATCTGGCACAATAGAATCAAAGCCTGCATATTTATAGGCGTTCACTGCCATTATGCAAATGTTGCTTTAAAAATCATACGCGCAGAAACCGATTGCTTCACCATAGCAATGTGCTCAATGGACGGTCACGAGGATGCGATGATTACCCTAAGAGACCAGCATTCCGAAGAGGTAGAGCGCTTTATAGAAGTTGCAAAGCAGGTAAAGGCAGAGCTTGGAGTTTGAAAAGGAGGGCATTATGAAAGCCGTAGAGCAAGAAGTACAATACAACAGGGCGGGACAGAGGATAGTCTCGCCAGATTATTTGCTCTTTGAAGCGCCAAGGACAAAGCATTTCATGACTGGCTCTGAAGCCGTCAAGGAGGCAGTCAAGCGCTCGTCTGTGGACGCTTCTGTTTCATACCCCATAACGCCCCAGTCAGAGGCAGCCCATTTAATAGGCGAACTCTGGGTAGAAGGCTATGTAGGTGTTTACTTCCGTGGAGAGTCCGAGTTTGGTGTTATGTCAGAAATTGCCGGCTGTGCGCTTGCGGGAGCAAGAACCATAACAACGACCTCTGGTCCTGGCACATTAAGAGCAATGGAAAACTTCCCGATGTGGGCAGGCACCAGAATCCCGGTTCAGCTCGTTTTAATGGCAAGAGGGGTAAATGCCCCGCTTTCAATACAGCCAGACAACCTTGAGGTTAGCTTCCTTCTGGATACTGGTTGCATGATATGGTATGCGGAAAACGCTCAGGATTTGTTTGATATGATAATAGCTGGGTTTACAGTTGCTGAAAAGCCAGCAGTTCATGTGCCAGTAGTTACGGTTGTGGACGGCTTTTTTGTCTCCCATACCCGCGAAGCGATAATGTTGCCACCTGATGACATAGCACTGCCACCTTATAACCCCTACAAATCCCCAATGCCGGTAATAGACTCTGAAGTGCCCCCAGGCAGGTTTTTAAGAGATCCTTTTGTGATGAAGTCAAACTATATCTCTTACGCAACGCACGCAAGCTGGCAGTGGGAAGTTCGCTCTGCAATAGAGCGCTCGCGTCCTTTTGCAAAACACTATCTTCGCTCTCTTATTGAAGAGTTTGGCAGTCAAGAGGCAGACATTGTCTTTGTCGCTTGCGGAACAGCAGCAGCACAGGCAAAAGAGGCAGTTAGACTTTTGTCTCAAGAAGGCATAGACGCAAAGGTAGTTAAGCTAAAGACCATAAGACCATTCCCGGAAGAAGAATTAAGACAGGCAGTTAAAAAAGCCAAGTATATATTCGTCCCGGAATTCAATGTCGTTGGATGGCTTGAGCGCGAAGTAAGAAGATACCTTTATGGATACTCAGATGCAGAAATCGTCGGATCTCCAAGAGTTGCAGGCGGTATGACAATGCCCGCAGAGGTAATAGTTAAAGAGGTTTTAACAACCTTAAAGGAGGTCAAGCATGTCATTTAAGATTTATGAAATAAACGAAGATCTACTTGATGTTTTGCCACAGGAGATAAAAGACCTTCAATTTAAAGCTACATGGAACAACCCCAAAAGGGGTGTGATGGACCTACCTTACTCCAAAGAGCTCATAGAGGAGCACTCTCTATGCGCAGGTTGTCCAGAGTCTATGGCTCTTAGATACATTCTTGCTTCCCTTCCAAACCCGGAAGATACCATCATTGTTAACTCAACAGGTTGCACCTCACTGGTTTTTCCACACATAGCTTTGCATACCGTGCACTCTTTGTTTGGCAATCAAAACGCAGTTGCTTCAGGTATCAAAAGAGTTCTTGAGTGGCGCTTTCCAGATAGGGTCAAAGATGTAGTTGTGCTTGCAGGAGACGGGGCAACGGTCGATATAGGTCTTGATTGCACTCTTCAATCATTTTTCAGGCAGGAAAAAATAACCACTATCTGCTTTGACAACGAAGTTTATGCAAACACGGGCGGTCAGGAAAGCGGTCTAACTGTAAAAGGCCACGTTTTTAAAATGGCTCCTAAAGGCAAGCAGTGGGACAAAGTTCCGTTTTGGCAAATTGCCATAGATTCTGGATGTCACTATGTAGCAAGGCTGACAGTATCTTCGCCTAAAAAAGTCGAGTCTGTGGTGAAAAAAGCCATCTACATAGCCAGAGAGGTTGGACCAACTTACATACATCTATATACCCCATGCATTTTAGAAATTGGTCTAAACTCTGACGACGGTCTTGACGAGATGCGCCAGCGCGACAAAGAGCGTTTCTCTTTCTTTGAATACATAACCCCACAAGCTCAGGAAGTTATAGACCGCAAAAAAGAGGAGGGTCTGCTGTGAGAAGAAGGCTAAATATTAGAATGCCCGCTCTCGGCGGTCAGGGCGCGGTTACCGCAGCACACATAATAGCAACTGCCGCGGACTTTGAAGGCTACTTTGCAGTTTCAAACCCCTTCTTCGGCGCAGAGAAAAGGATGGCTCCGGCGGAGAGTTACGCAAGAATAGGTCTTGACCCAATCTACGACAGAGGCGAGGTCGTCTACCCGGACATTATAATGGTTTTCCATCCGCAGGTCATAACGATGGGTAAATCCTATACGATGCCATTTTATTCTGGTATAAAGCCCTCGGGGCTAATTATTATAAACTCTGACGAAGAGCTACTTAACGAAGAAGACATCAAAAGACTGGAAGACCTGAATGTCAAAGTCCTTAACATAAACGCAACCAAATACGCTCTGGAAGTTGCAGGCACGGAGCTTTCCACAAACATGGCAATGATAGGGGCTCTCTTTGGTGCAACAGGAATAGTAGGCACGACCGCAATAGAAGAGGGTATAAAGTCAAGGTTCCTTAAAAAGTTCGTGGCATCAGGTGGCACTGCTTCACTTGATTCTGCGCTCGAGAGAAAGTTCAAGAAAAAACTTGAGCTTATTGAGAAAAACATAAATACCGCCAAGGGCACATACGAGCACGCTCAAAGGTGGGCAAAAGAGCAAGGTCTTGAGCCCTTCTTGCCACAACCTGAGAAAAAAGTAGCTGTTTAAAGGCTCTTTTTTAAAATTTCCAGAGCTTCAAGAACCTCCCCCTCGGTGATTACGAGGGGGGGCACAAATCTTATAACTTTTCTGGCGGTGCAGTTAATCAAAAGCCCATTTTGAAGAGCTCTTAAGACAACTTCCTGGCAGTCTCTATCAAGCTCAAGTCCAAGCATAAGACCTTTGCCTCTTACTATGCCAGCAGAGATGGCTTCAAGACCTGCTTTTAAAAGCCCGCCGACTCTCTCAATAGATGGCAAGAGCTTTTTGACATTTTTTACAACCACAAGAGATGCGCTGCAGGCAAGAGGGTTTCCGCCGAAGGTAGAGCCGTGAGAACCTGCGGAAAAGGATTTGGCAACCTCTGAGGTTGCAATTATTGCCCCTATTGGCACACCGCCACCAAGACCCTTTGCAAGGGTGATTATGTGAGGCTTTATGTCAAAGTGTGAATAGGCGAAAAACCTGCCGGTTCTGCCAACTCCTGTTTGAACCTCGTCAACTACAAGTAAAAGCCCTTCTTTTTGGCATAAGTCGTTAATTTTTTGCAAAAATTCAGCGCTTGCTTCGTTGATTCCGCCTTCTCCCTGAATAACTTCAAGCATTATACCGGCAGTTTCAGGCTTTAACAGCTTTAAAACAGACTCAAAGTCGTTATATGTTGCATAATCAAAACCTTCCAGCAGGGGTTCAAAGCCCTTTTGAAGTCTTTCCTGGGCGGTTGCGGAAAGAGAGCCAAAGGTTCTTCCATGGAAGGAGTTATAAAAAGTTATTATCCTGAACCTATTTTCGCCTCTGTCTTTGAAATACTTTCTGACAAGTTTTATTGCGCCTTCGTTTGCTTCTGTGCCGCTGTTGCAGAAAAAGACCTTGCCCTCGCACCAAAATTCTGAAACGAGCTGTTTTGCAAGTTCTTCCTGCCATGGGTTTTCGTAAAGGTTTGAAATATGCAAAAGCCTTTTTGCCTGCTTGCAAATCACCTCTGAAAGCTCATCGTGAGAATGTCCCAAAGAATTTACCGCAATTCCCGCCACCATATCAAGGTATTTTTTACCATTTTCGTCAAACAAATAAACGCCTTTTCCGTAGGAAAACCTAACAGGCAGGCGCTTGTAAGTGTCCATCAAATCCATTTTTCAAACCCCGAAGTTATAGGCATTCGCCAGTCTTTGCCAAAAGCTACAGGGGTTAACTTTGGACCAACTGGCGCTTGCTTTCTTTTAAACTCTGCGAGCTTTAACATTCTTGTGATTTTTTGAACCTCTGATAGATCAAATTCTGAAAGAGGTTCGTCTTTTAAAAACATATCAATCATCCTATCAAGTTCTTTATAGGGCATAAGCTCGTCTTCGTCTCTTTGCCCAAGGCGAAGCTCTGCACTTGGGGGTCTTGAGATTATCCCTTCGGGTATAAGTTTCTGGATAGAGTTTATAAGCTCAGCAAGAGAATAAACTCTGGTTTTATAAAGGTCTTTTATCGGTGCAAATCCACCTGACATATCACCACCTATGGTGGAATATCCAACAGCAAGCTCGCTTTTGTTTGAGGTAGATAGCAAAAGTCTATTTTCTCTGTTTGAAATATAGTAAAGGATAATTGCCCTGATTCTTGACTGGAGGTTCTCTTCGGCAACAGATAATTTATTAGAGCCAAGAAGTTTTAAAAACTCAGAGTAAATACCTGATATTTCAATCTCTCTTAGCTCAAATCCGCAAAGACTTGAGAGTTCTTTTGATAAGATTTTGCTCTCTTTGGAAGTATAGGGAGATGGCATAAATACACCGAGGACATTTTCCGGACCCAAAACTCTGCAGCTTATTGCACAAACAAGGGCAGAGTCAATGCCTCCAGAGACTCCCACTACCACTTTTTCAAAGCTGTTTTTCTGGCAATAATCTTTTAAAGAGAGCTCTATTGCCATAAGGACTTCTTTGTCTCCTTCGGGGCTATCTTCGAGTCTTTTTTTAGTAGGAGGCGAGGACTTTTCTCTAATCGGGGCAGGCCTTAGCTTACCCTCTGGAATACTAACAGTTAGCAAATCCTGCTTAAAAGCCTTTGCTCTGGCAAGGAGCTCTCCATCTAAAGAAAAGACAAAGCTTCTGCCGTCAAAAACAAGCTCGTCCTGACCGCCAACCAAGTTTACATACGCTATGCTTATGCCAAACTCCTTTGCG
>JBCNVD010000016.1:0-27778 GCA_039630345.1 Aquificaceae bacterium | reverse complement strand
ATAAGAGAAGAGAGGATGCAGGATCACAGGAATATTTTATCACCTACCAATCAATCCGCTAACAAAAGCCGATGGCTCAAATGCATAAAGGTCCTCAATTCCCTCACCGACGCCAATAAGTTTAACCGGCAAAGAGAGTTCACTGCATATCCCAAAGATACAGCCACCCTTGGCAGAGCCATCAAGTTTTGTAAGTACAACACCGGATATGTTATCCAGAGCCTGCTTAAAGACCTTTGCCTGAGAAAAGGAATTCTGACCAAGCGTTGCATCAAGCACCAGAAGAACCTCTGCTGGCTCTTCTTGATTAAAGCGCTGGATAACTGACCTTAGCTTCCTTAACTCCCTAATAAGAGGCTCTTTAGTATGGAGTCTTCCGGCCGTGTCTATTAAAATGGCATCAAAATCTTTTAGTAGCTGCATTGCTTCAAATACCACTGAAGCAGGGTCTGTGCCTTCCGGTTTTGATATTATCTCTGCTCCAGAGCGCTCTGCCCAGATTTGGAGTTGCTCAACAGCAGCAGAGCGAAATGTATCCGCAGCACAAAGAAGGACACGCTTCCCTTCGGATTTAAATTTATAAGCGAGCTTTCCTATAGTGGTAGTCTTTCCAGAGCCATTAACACCAAGAAATAGATAAACTTTTTGATTATCTGCTGGTTCTTTCAAGGCAGAGTAGCATTTACTGAGTCTATATTCCAAAATTTCCCCAAGGGTTCTGACAAGGTCTTCTGAAGTAGAAATGCCTCGCTTAAGAGCTGTTTTTCTTAGCTCTTCTACAATCTCTATGGATTGTTTGGCCCCTACATCCATGTGAATTAACTTCTCTTCAAGCTCTTCAAAGAGTTCTTCGTCAATATTTCTGGTTCTTAAAAGAAAAGCAAGCTCCACGCTTTCGCGTGTTTTCTTAAGGCTTTTTTTGAGCTTTTCTATCAGACTTTCTTCTTTTACCAGGCCAAGACGCTTGTTTATCTGATACTCAATCTGGGAGAATTCTTCTGCTTTCGCAGGCGGGACTAATTTACTAGCTCTTTGCAAATATTCAAGTGCTTCTTGTGATCTTTCTAGCGCAAGCATCAGGTTACAGGCCTTTACCAGGCTTTGCCAGTCTGAAAGCTTTGCATACTCTTTGGCTGCTTTTTCAAGCTCGCCGACATGTTCGTATATAACTGCCTTTTCCTTTGAAGTTGCCAGGTTGTGGTCATAATACTCTATAAGCTGGTTTGCAAAATAATACTTACCCTCCTCCATATAGAGACGAAACAAAATAGGTCTTAACTCCGGGTCTTCTTTGAAATTTTCAAGAATCTCAATAGCAAGCGCCCGCTTGCCGCTCTCGATTAACTTTAAGATAGCACTCTTGTCACCTTTTCTTGCGGATTTTTCCTCTGATGATTTTCTCCAGAAAAACGCCATATTTGTATAATATTGTAAGTTAATTGAGGGAGGTAGAGAGATGCCAAACTTTAAAAAGGTAGGAGAGCACACAAGAGACGATATACTTACAATCTGGATTAACTGGGGCAAGGAAAAAGAAGGTTACACAACCATAATGCCAAGAGAGGAAGTGCAGGGCTATATTGAAAAGCTTTTCTATTCAGAAAAGCACTCTGCAACTATTGCAAGTATATTAAGTTCAGACAAACAACCTATAAGATATATGTTCTTCTGTCCACCCGGGCTTGAGTGGAAACTCAGCTATGTTCTAGAACGCTACGGGAAGTGTCTTGTTAAGATAGTCTATCTTGGGCTACAAACTACAGAAAGAGAAGGTAAAACCATAAACTTCCACGGCTTTGATGTATACTATGATGAAACTGAAACCCTAAAACCAGCACCTTCAGAAAACCAAGGTTAAAACTCAAAGATTAACAACAAACAAGAGCCCGATTTCTCTATCATAAACTAGTGGCTATCGGGCTTGGATTTTTTTGCTCTAATGCAGACTCTAGTATAACGACCAACAGAAAGCCAAAGCTCAAAAACCTCACTTTAGAAAAAGTTCTCGAGCTAACTCACAAAAACGCACAGGATTTTATTAAACTCCTTGAGATTTCAAAGTCACTTAATCTTAAGATATTTAGGCTTGGCTCTGACTTTGTTCCCTTTGCCTCCCATGAAAACTTCAATCGGCACTGGCTAAAAAAAGTCGAGGAAATTATTCTTGAAATTAAGGAAAGAGTCCACTCTTTTAATATCAGGATAACGATGCACCCGGGACAGTTCGTGGTGCTGAGTTCGCCAAATCAAAGCGTAGTGGATGCATCGCTAAGAGAGCTTGAATACCACTTTTGGCTCCTGGACCTTCTTGGACTTGGGGAAGAATCCATAGTTGTTATTCATGTGGGCGGACATTATGGTGATAAAAAAGAGGCTATAAAAAGATTTATAAAAACCATGAAGGAAAACAGATGGCTGATAAAGAGGTTAGCAGTTGAAAACGACGAGAGGTATTACTCCGTATCAGACCTTTTCGAAATTGCAAAAGAGGGCATTAGCATAGTCTTTGACCACTATCATCATAGCTTAAACCCTTCTGAATTTGACCCGGCGGATATTATAAAAACCTGGAATGGTAAAAAGCCGGAATTTCATCTATCTTCTAGGCCACAAAGACCACACAGATTTGGAGAGCATGGAGATTGGGTTCTCCCTGAGGATTTTGTCTCAATGACAGAGATGTTTAAAGGCTACGACTATGATGTAATTTTAGAAGCAAAAAAGAAAGAAGTTGCCATAATCCGTCTTTTAGAGCAGATAAAAAGCATTAAAGTAGGAAGATAATATACTTCAATTAGGAGGTCTTAAAATGGAGAAGAATATGGCAATATGGGACAGAGCAGGAAGAATATTGCTTGCGGCGATATTTATTTATCTTGCAGCCACCAAAGGCGGAATTTTTCTTGCTCTTGGTGCTGTAGGGCTTGTTTTTATAGCAACTTCTGCACTGGGATTCTGTCCTCTTTATAAGGTAGTTGGCTTTAAAACTGGTTGAAAATAATCGCCATAGATTATGGCACCAAGACCTGCGGCGTTGCCTTATCAAACTCAAAACTGGGGGTGGATTCAGTTCTGCCCCCGATAAGCACTGGGGTAATTATACCTACAATAAATCAACTCATTGAGACTTATGACCCGGACATCTTGCTCTTTGGTTTTCCACTTACAAAGTCAGGAAAGGTAGGTCAAAGGGCAAGAAAAGTTATAAGGCTGGTTAACTACTTAAGAAAAATTTACACCTCTAAACCATTAATAGAGATGTTTGACGAGCGATATTCAACCATAGAAGCCATGGAGATGTTAAAAGATTTACCAAAAACAAAAGCGCAAAAGATAAAAGACAGCGTAAGCGCATTGATTATATTGAGAGAGTATCAGAGCTCTCTAGCCAAGAATAACATAACTTAAAGTATTTAAATACTCTGACGCTTTAAAGTTTAAGATGGGTAGTCTTACGATGGTTTTTCTAAAAGTTTCCAAGCGTCTTGCGCTTGCTTGCGCTGTTGAAGTTAGGAAAAAAACTGGCATCATACCGCTTATTAGTTACATAGAGCACCCATCCAGAAACCCGGAAGAGTATTTAATGCCTCAAACCCCAACGCTCGTTTTAACGGGCTTTGAATACCCATCTTATTTAAATTTACAAAATCGCCTTGCAGTGGTGAGTTTATCAGGCTTTTTTGAGATAGAGAGCTTTAATAAGCTTTGGCAGGTTATGGAAGATAGCATTTATTGTATAATCCAGAAGGGAGGTTAGCAGATGGGTCTTAACTACGAAGAGGCTTTGGAGCTTGCAAGAAAATACATCAAAGACCTCAGCGCGGACGCGCGCATGCAGGAAGTTGGCGTCGTTTACTATGTCGGTGACTCTGTCGCGAGAGCGTTTGGTCTTGAAAAGGTTATGATGAACGAGCTCCTTGAGTTCGAAGGCGGGACTATGGGACTTGCCTTTAATTTGGAAGAAGACAATGTTGGTATTATCCTCCTTGGTGAGGAGAGCTCTATAAAAGAGGGCTCGATCGTTAAAAGAACTGGCAGGATTCTGGATGCACCTGTTGGAAAGGGGCTTTTAGGGCGAGTCATTGACCCACTTGGAAATCCTCTGGATGGAAAAGGTCCTGTTGAATATGAGTATCGCTCACCCATTGAAAAAATTGCCCCCGGAGTTGTTAAAAGAAAGTCAGTCCATGAGCCTTTGCAAACCGGTATAAAAGCAATAGATACCATGATTCCAATAGGCAGAGGTCAGAGAGAGCTAATTATAGGCGATAGAGCAACTGGAAAAACAACCATAGCAATAGATACAATCCTCAATCAAAAAGATTCCGATGTTTATTGCATATATGTCGCAATAGGCCAAAAGCGTTCAACCACGGCAAGGATAATAGAGCTCCTTGAAAGAGAAGGGGCAATGGAATATACATGCGTTGTGGTCGCATCTGCAACTGATGCGGCTTCACTTCAGTATCTTGCGCCGTTTGTCGGCTGCACCATAGGCGAATACTTCAGAGACAACGGCATGCACGCTCTTATAATCTACGACGACCTTTCAAAACACGCAGAAGCCTATAGACAGCTATCTCTTTTGATGAGAAGACCTCCCGGTCGCGAGGCATTTCCCGGGGATGTTTTTTATCTGCATTCAAGACTTCTTGAAAGGGCTGCAAAGCTAAACGACGAGCTTGGGGCAGGTTCCTTAACGGCCCTGCCGATAGTCGAGACAAAAGCAGGTGATGTCGCCGCTTATATTCCTACAAATGTTATATCCATAACGGATGGTCAGATATACCTCGAAGCCGACCTCTTTAATAAAGGCATAAGACCTGCTATAAACGTTGGACTATCAGTCTCAAGAGTAGGAGGCGCGGCCCAGATAAAGGCAACCAAGCAAGTAGCTGGGACTTTAAGACTTGAGCTTGCGCAATTTAGAGAGCTAGAGGCTTTCGTGCAGTTTGCGTCAGAACTTGATAAAACCACTCAGGAGACGATAAACAGAGGTTTAAGGCTGGTTGAGCTCCTAAAGCAAGAGCCTTATAGCCCCATTCCTATAGAGAAGCAAATTGTTGCGATATTTGCAGGCACTAATGGATACCTTGATGATATACCTGTAAGCTCTGTTAGAAAGTTTGAAAAAGAGCTCTATACATTCTTAGATAGCGAAAGAAAAGAGCTCCTTGAGAAAATTCGGGAAAAGAAAGCTCTTGACGATAGTTTGAGAGAAGAAATCCACAAAGCCATAAAGGACTTTCGCGCCAAGTTTATTGCTTGAGCTTATATATAGGCTGCAGTGGATACTTCTATAGAAGCTGGATAGGGAGGTTTTACCCAAAACACCTAAAAGCAGAGGATTTCCTGAGCTTTTACGCAAAGCACTTTAATGCACTTGAGATAGGAATAACCCGCCACAGGATACTATCAAGGGCTAAAGTAGAGAGCTTTATCAAAAGAGCCAAGGGGGTGCATTTTGGCGTAGTTGCCTATAGAGGCTTTATCGGAAGTTATTCAAAGAGAGAGCTCTCTGGATTTTTATACTCTCTTGAGCCAATGCTTGAGCAGGATAGACTCATTTGCTTAGTTTTTGAACTTCCTGTGGGGCTTGGCTTTAATCAGGACTCTATAAAGATAATCCAGAAAATCTCAAAAGACTTTGAGAGTTTTCCAAAAGTGTTGCAATTAAGACACAAGAGCTTTAGAAAGGCAGAATTTTTCAATCTGGCAAGCGAGATGGGCTTTGGCATAGTGAGCACTGACGGTCCTAAGAGGGGGGATTTTTTATTAGGTCCATGGCTTGATGGGGAGATTTTATATGTAAGAGCCTTTGGCAAAGAGCTGTATGATTATCTCTACTCTATAGAAGAGCTTAAAAAGCTCCATAGAAGAATTATTGATGTAAGGGGAGGTAAAAAGGCGGTGTTTTTTTTAAATTTTTCGCGCGCAAGCGCGGTTTTGAATGCAATGCAACTGTGTTTGCTATCTGGCAGGCATGTCAGGATACCCGAGAGTCTTTCAGTGCGTGAAAGCCCGTGGGAGTAATCTAAATCATACTTGTCAGGTTTTTTAAAGTGGATATATTAAATCCCATGAATCACCTGAGACCTGATGCGAGAGAGCTTATTGAAAAGGCGCTTGAGTATCATATGAAAGGAGACTTCAAAAAAGCCATAGAGCTATATGCCAAGTCCATAGAGATCCAGCCAAGCGCCGACGCATACACGTATATGGGCTGGGCTTATAGCATGATGGGAGAGCACGAAAAGGCAATAGAGCTCTGCATGAAAGCCATAGCGATTGATCCAAATTTCGGAAATCCTTATAACGACATAGGTTCGTATTTGATTGCGCTTGGCAAGCTGGATGAGGCAATACCGTGGCTAAAGAGAGCTACAGTAGCACCCAGGTATGAACCAAGGCACTATCCTCACATCAACCTTGCAAAGATTTATATGGCAAAGGGGATGCTTTATGATGCCCTGGCGGAAATTAACCAGGCTCTTAAGTTTGCTCCTGATTATGTGCCTGCACATGTGATGAGACATCAAATTCTTGCACTCTTGAACTAAATGCTTATAGCCCTAAATCGCCAGGCAAGGGCGGAATATGAGATCATAGAAACCCTCGAGGCAGGCATTAGCCTTCTTGGCTCTGAGGTAAAGTCTTTGAGAAACCGCCAGTCTGTGTCTTTTAAGGACAGCTTTGTAAAAATCAAGGGCTCTGAAGCCTGGCTTTATAACCTCTATATCTCCCCCTATTCCAAAGCCACGATAGTAAAACCAGAGCCCTTAAGAGATAGAAAGCTCTTGCTTCATAAAAGCGAAATAACTAGGCTTTCGTCAAAGGTCCAGCAAAAGGGCTATAGCATAATACCTCTAGAGCTCTACTTTAAAAAAGGTCTTGTGAAGGTAAAAATAGCGCTAGTTAGAGGAAAAACCACAAAAGACAGAAGAGAAGAGATAAGGAAAAAAGACCTAGAGCGTGAGCTATCAAGAGAGCTAAAAAGTGGAAAATTAAAATTATAAACCATCTTTAGATTCAGGCGGGAGTGGTTGTCTTGCGATATTAAAAGCTTAACTTTCTCAACATGGAAAGAAAGTTATTAGAGCTCTATAAGGGCATAGAAACTCTTCACCAGTTAAGTAGCGAAGAGCTAAATACCCTCGCAAGCGAGGTTAGAGAATATATTCTTGAGGTAACTGCCAGAAACGGCGGACATGTCGCCCCGGGGCTTGGGGTAGTTGAGCTTACAATCGCTTTGCTGAGAATTTTTAATCCCCCTGAGGATGTAATAGTCTGGGATATAGGTCATCAGGCATATCCATGGAAGATTCTAACAGATAGAAAGGAGGCTTTTTCCACCTTAAGACAGCATGGGGGAGTCTCTGGATTTTTAAGGCTTGAAGAGAGTCCGTTTGACGCCTTTGGTGCAGGTCATAGCTCAACAAGCATAAGTGCAGCCCTTGGATATAGAGTCGGTTTTGACCTTAGCAAAAAAGACAGGTTTGTGATAGCGGTAATTGGCGATGGGGCTATGACCGCAGGGATGGCGTTTGAAGCTCTAAATAACGCAGGAGCCATAAAACCAGATAGATTCATTGTTATCCTAAACGACAACGAGATGTCAATCTCGCCAAATGTCGGGGCGATCTCAACATACCTTAGCAAAATCCTTACTGGCAAGTCCCTGCAAGATTTAAGGTCAAAAACTTACTCTCTTTTACAAAAACTTGGAAATCCAGCAGCCAGAGTAGCAAAGCTCACAGAAGAGTTTGCAAAAGGTCTTATATCCCCGGGGATTTTGTTTGAAGAGCTTGGCTTTACATACATAGGACCTGTTAATGGGCATGACATTCTTGCGCTTGAAAAGACCTTAAGTAACTGCAAGCACATAAAAGGTCCTATCTTGCTCCATGTTTATACAAAAAAAGGCAAAGGCTATCATCACGCTGAAAAAGACCCGGTGACATGGCACGGAGTTGCACCATATAAAATCGAATCAGGTCAGTTTATCAAAAAGCCAACGCCACCTACATGGACGAGTGTAGCTGGCAAAGCTCTGGTAGAGCTTGCAAAAGCAAACGAAAAAATAGTTGTAATAACCCCAGCTATGAAAGAAGGCTCAGGACTTGTGGAATTTAGTAAAGCATTCCCCGATAGATTCTTTGATGTTGGAATAGCTGAACAGCATGCTTGCACCTTTGCAGGCGGTCTTGCGCTATCAGGCATGATACCATTTGCGTGTTATTACTCTACATTTTTACAAAGAGCCTACGACCAACTCATTCACGACGTTGCACTTCAAAAACTGCCTGTAATTTTTGCAATAGACAGGGCAGGGCTGGTTGGCGAGGATGGTCCTACGCATCACGGCGTTTTTGACATCTCTTACCTTAGATGCATTCCAAACATGATAGTCTGCGCTCCTAAAGATGAGCAAGAGCTTAGAGACCTTCTCTATAGCGCCATACAGTATAGAGCTCCGGTAGCTATCAGATATCCAAGAGGACCCGCAATAGGAGTTCCGGTAGAGGGCTTTAACTACATTCCTTTAGGAAGCTGGCAAATTTTGAAAGAGGGGCAAGACATTGCCATTTTAGCAACCGGATATCCAGTTTATGAAGCCCTGAAGGCATGTCAGGAGCTTGAAAAGAGCGGAATAAGCATCTGCGTCGTTAACGCAAGGTTTATAAAGCCTATGGACGAAGAGATCTTAAAAAACATTTTTGAAAGCTTTGACACTATTTTGACAGTTGAAGATAATGTCTTGGCTGGCGGATTTGGTAGCGCAGTGCTGGAGTGGGCTTTTGATAAAGGTTATAGCTCAAGGGTCATAAGACTTGGGGTGCCTGATAAGTTCATAGAGCACGGACCTCAAAGTCTTCTAAGAGAGCTCTGCGAGATAAACTCCGAAGCCATTAAGAGACGAATAATACAGCTCCTTAGAGTTTCTTGAATTACCAGGATACTCTCTTAGCAGCTCTTATAGTCTTATTCTCGCTGGCAATAGCGTGGCTTATCGATAAGAGGCTAAAGAGCACCGGCGCGCCAAGGGTTATAATTCAGAGCTCTAAAGGGCTGGTTATAATCCTTGGGGCTCTTGCTTCGCTTGATAAGCTGGGCGTTGCCATAACGCCTATGCTGACAGCCCTTGGCGTTGGCGGTCTTGCGGTTGCTTTGGCGCTTCGCGATAGCCTCGAAAACCTCTTTGCGGGATTTCACATCCTTGCAACCGGCCAGATAAGAAAAGGCGACTACATAAAGCTCCAGAGCGGAGAAGAGGGCAAGGTTCAGGACATTAGCTGGCGAAACACGACAATCCTGCAACCAAACAACAACCTGATAATAGTCCCAAACTCCAAAATCACCACATCAATAATCACAAACTACTCTCTACCTCAGGAAGAGATAAATTTGAGCATAAACCTAAACCTCATAGCAACAGAAAACTTCTCTAAGATAGAGCAAATAATTACAAAAATTGCCAAGCATATTCAGGAAAATTCCCCAAATGCAGCGCCTGACTTTGTCCCAAAAGTTAGATTCATATCCTTTCGTGAGGGCACTCTTGAGCTAATAGTTATTATCCGCGCAAAAGGCTTTGAAAATGTGCCAGCTTTGAGGCACGAGCTCCTTGGCGCAATCCTCTCAGAGCTCTCAATAGCAGGGCTAATTAAACAGAAGGCTCCCTATCCTGACAATGGTTGAGCCTTCTTTGACTGCATATTCAAAATCCCCGGACATACCCATAGATAGCTCTTTAAGGGCTATCCCAAGCGATTGCTCTAAATCGTCTCTTAAGTTTCTAAGGGCGCGAAAGTAATCCCCAGGGCTTTCACCAACCGGCGCTATGCACATAAGACCCCTTATCTCAACCCCCGGAAATTCAAGGCAGAGCTTGGCAAAGTCCTTTAACCCCTCTGGAGACACCCCGCCCCTTTCTGGATTTGATGTGAAGTTAACCTCTATCAGGGCAGGCTGAAGAAAATTGAGCTTCACAGCCCTCTTTGAGAGCTCTTCAAGAAGACTAACCCTATCAAGCGAATGAATCAGCTCTACCTTGCCAAGAATATACTTAACCTTGTTGCTTTGCAACTTTCCTATAAAATGCCATGTCGCTCCAGAGTCTTTAAGATGGTCATACTTTGGTAAAAACTCCTGCACCCTGCTTTCGCCAAAGAGTGAAAGCCCCGCCTGAATTGAGAGCTTTAGAACCTCCGCAGGCACCCCTTTACTTGCACCAAGGAGTTTAACCGACGATGGATCTCTCCCTGCATCCTGACAGGCTCTTTCTATCCTCTCAAGGATTTTTTTTATTTTTTCAATTAGAGCGCGCTTTCGCGCATTTAAAAGATTTTCCTCAAAGAGCTCCATAGCAAATCCAGCGCTACATGCATAAGCTCTGACAGACATATCCCCAAAAAAGCAAAAAAAGCCCAATCATACAAAAAGTCAGGTAAATGACTCAAGCTAAAATCAAAAGAAAACCACCTTTTAAGAACATAGAAAAAAATCATCAGCAAAAGCATTATGTAGCTAACTCTTAAAAAACTTCCCAGAAATGGCACATGAGAAGAACCCCTATGGCGAGACAGCTTTCTGTAAGGTTTCCAGATATGCCTTAAAATTCCCCACCTTTTTGAAGGCTTTGAATGCTTAAGGTCAATATCCGGAGATAGCAAAAATGTCCCAAATAAATATCCAAAAACAAAAGGTATAAAAAACTCTCTCGGAACAAAATACAAAAAACCAGCCATAGCTGAAAGATTAACCACCTCGTGAGCTCTAAAAAGAGCCATACACTACGTCCTTTACTATAAAACTGCCTGGAGATTTACCAAGCGAGTAAATAACTTTTATATCTTTGCTGCGAATGTATCGCCTATGAAAGTCGTTTTCAAAGTATAGCTTTAAATCAAAATAGGGCTTTGAGACAAAAACGGGCTCTGGAAATCCCTCACCAAATGGCTCCAGAGGCTTTATCTGATTAAAAACCTCTTTAGAAACCATTTTCATATCAAGCTCGTCGTCAATTATAAATTCCTGCTGTGGGAAAGTCCCGAGAATGCTATCGATACTGTCAAGAAAAGCTTCGAGGTTTTGTCTCTTTATGGAAAACCCAACGGCGCTTTTGTGACCCCCAAAGCGCTCAAGATACACCGATAGACCCTTAACAAGCGAAAAGATGTCAATTCCTGGCGCGCGGAAAGAGCCCTTTAAGAGCTCTCCGTCCTCGTGTAAAACAACCGCAGGCTTTGCAAATATCGAGGCAAGTCTTGAGGCAACTATCCCCCCAACAGGTCCCATCTCTTTTTGAATCCAGGCAACCAAAACATTTCCGTCTCTAAGGCCCGAAATTGCACTCTTTAGGGCTGTGCGGGTAAGATATTTTCTGTATCTATTGAGGTTTTCTATCTTCTTTAGAAGGTTTTTTATATCAAAAATATCTTTTGAAACCAAAAGCCTGAAGGACATATCAGGTCTTCCAAGTCTTCCCGGAGCATTTAATCTGGGAATTATTCCATAGCTTAGCTCTTTCATATCAACCTTCTCTATGCCAAAAAACCTGATCATCTCAACTATGCCAACTCTCTGAATGTTTAACTCAAGAGATTTATTTAAAATCTTTATCCCGGCAAGGACAAAGCGCCTGTTGACGGCGCTTAGAGGCATAACATCAGCAACAGTTCCTAAAGCAACCAATGGCAAATAAGACCTGAGGTCAAGCTCTGAGTTAAACCTCCTTATGAGTTCTCTGCAAAGGTAAAAGACCATCCCCGCAGAAGAAAGCCCCCTTACTTCCTCATTTTCGTATGCTTTAGAGCTTAGCACTATAGCCCTTGGCAAGCTATCGGCAGGGTTATGATGGTCTATGACGATTGTTTTCATTTTTGTCAAAGAGAGCTCTTTAGCTGAGGTAATTCCATTATCGACAGTGATTAAAACGCTTCCAAGAGCTTCGAGCTTTCTAAGTAGCTCTAAATTAAGTCCATAACCTCTTTTTCTGCTTGAGAAAACCACACTCACTCTCCCCCCGAGAGCCTTTAAAACGCTATAAAGAAGGACACAGCCCGTTATTCCATCGACATCCCCGTCTGCAAAAATTACTATTCTCTCTTTACTAATCACAGCTTTTGCAATTTCTTCAACCGCCTGCTCGACTTTAAATACCTCTCCAGCTCTTAAGATAAGAGAAAAACCCTCAAGGATATACTCCGCATTAACATTTCTATTTGCCAGAACTTTCGCAGCCACAGGTCCAAATTTGAGCTCAAGCTCTCTTGAGACAGGATTTTGCCCAAGAACCCATGTCTTTTTGCTTATGCCTTTAAAGCTCAGCATCGCCCACTTATGAACTCCTCACACCAGCGAGATATACTGCCTGCTCCCATAAAAACTATAACCTTATTAGCATCAAGATTTTTATCAAGAACCTCAAAGAGCTCTTCCTTTGAAGGAACATACTTACAATTTGCCCTCTTTGCAAGCTCGAGAGAGCTTATGTTGTATTTATTTTCTTCACCTGCGGGATATATCTCGGTAATAATACAATCAAAACCTTTCAAAACCTCCACAAACTTATCAAAAAGAGCATATGTCCTTGAATATCTATGAGGCTGAATGACAGGAATGATTTTTCTATCCGGATACATACTCTTAAGAGCTTCCAGAACCGCATTTATCTCTGTCGGATGATGAGCATAATCGTCAAAGATAACACAGTCACTTAGCCTTGCCTTCATCTCCATTCGCCTCTTGACGCTTGGGAAGGTCTTAAGGGCTCTGGATATCATCTCTGGTTTTATATTAGCTTCCATGCAAACGCCTATGCAGGCAAGTGCGTTATAAACATTGTGAATGCCTGCCACAGGCAACTCAAAAACCCCAAGACCCTCTCCTGATTTGAAAACTTCAAAGAAAAATCGCCCCTCTTTTGAACCTCTAATTTCGGCTCTGTATTCGCAATCCTTACCAAAACCATAGGTTATAACTTTTCTTGAGATTCTTCTTGCAATGTCTTTGCAATGCTCGTCATCTAAATTTAGAACGCAAAAGCCATAAAAAGGCACCTGCGAGGCGAAGTTAAAAAACGCTTCTTTTAAAGCATTGAAGCTTCCATAGAATTCAATGTGCTCTGAGTCTATGTTTGTAATTACCGAAACGGTAGGCAAGAGCTTTAAAAAAGAGCCGTCGCTCTCGTCCGCTTCGCCAATAATTAGTTTATCTTTGCCAAGTTTTGCGTTTGAACCAAGGCTTTTTAAAACCCCGCCTACTATAACCGTGGGGTCAAAGCCCGCGGTTTGAAAAACATGGGCTATCATCGAGGTCGTGGTGGTCTTGCCGTGAGAGCCACTTACCGCTATACTCTCGCCTATTCTAAAGAGCTCTGCAAGCATCTCCCCCCTTCCTATAACTGAAAGTCCCAGCTCTTTTGCCCTAATGAGTTCTGGGTTTTTGTCGCTGATTGCGGAAGAATAAACCACCACCTGCGCCCCGTCTATGTTTTCAGGGGAGTGGCCCTCGTAGATTTTAGCGCCAAGGGACTCAAGCTCCTGAGTAATTTTTGAAAACCTTAGGTCAGAGCCACTTACTCTATAACCCATTTGCAAAAGCACCCTTGCAATGGCGCTCATTCCAATTCCGCCAATACCAATTAAGTGAAAGCTCTGAATTTTTTGACGAAACATAGATGGATTATAAAATCTCTCTCAAGTGCCTGTAGCTCAGATGGATAGAGCGTGGGTCTCCGAAGCCCAAGGTCGGGGGTTCGAGTCCCCCCGGGCACGAAGAATTACCATGAGAGTGAAGCTAATACTCAAAGTTATTTTGATACTGATATATCCGCTCTTTGTAGTCTTTGCCTCTGTGAGAGTATCCTATAGCGAGCCTTTATTGAGACTAATTTACGCAACGATTAAATTACCACAAGACCCAATGCCTGAAAGGGAGAGGCTAAATCTGGCAATCCTTGGTCTAAAGGCAGTAACAACCAGCGATGGCATAGAGGAATTTAAAAACACCGGTCTTTTTAACCAGCGAGAGATAATCCACATGCAGGATGTAAAAAACCTGCTAAGAGTGGTCTTTTTAGGTCTTTATGCAATGTTGGTTTTATATCTTCTATCGATTTTTATTCTTGGCTTTAAAGAGCTGGCAAGAGTCCTCTTTTATGGCTCTATCTTTACCACAGTTTTGATATCCTTAACCATATTATTTGCACTTTTATCCTATGAGACTCTATTTGTTGGCTTTCATGAGCTATTTTTTAAAGAAGGTTCATGGAGATTTAAAGATGAGGATATGCTCCTTAGGATCTATCCAATGAACTTCTGGTTTGTCTCAACCATTTATGCAGGGGTAATCGGGCTAATGATATGCACCGCTGGCTTTATAGCAGGATATTTCCTGAAATCAAAATCCAATTAGCTCAAGGAGCTCTCTTGCGGCCTGCTCGGGCGTTTTTAACAAAGACCTATCTTCATCTGGATAGGCAATGGCTCTCATATCGGTTGCAACTCCCCCTGGGTTAAACGCTATTGCCCTTATGCCTCTTTCTTTAAGCTCCGCATCAAGAAGGGCGGTAAATGCCTCTATGGCAAACTTGGAAATAGAATACGCGCCCCAGCCAGGGGCTACTCTCCTGCCAACCCCTGAAGATACATTCACTATTATAGATCCCCTATCCATATACTTTAGGGAAAACCTCACTATGTAAAAGCTGCCATTTAAGTTAATGTCAATGACTTCTTTCCAGAGCAATGGGTCGTAATTTTCTATCCTAGAGATTTGCCCAAGGATTGCAGCGTTATTAACAACCAGGTCAAACCTGCCAAGGTAATCCCCACAGGCATTGACAAACTCTTTGGCTCTATCCGGAATTGAGATATCACTTTTTATAAAAAGAAGATTTTCTCTTTCCAAAACCGCGCTTCGCGCGCATGCGCATACCTTGCTCCCCCTATTTAGCAAAAGCTCAACCAGGGCTTTGCCTATTCCTTTGCTGGCTCCTGTAACTATGGCTCTCATGGTAAATAAGTTTATAATTAAAATCTTAAGGAGGTTAAGAGATGCTCCTTGACCTTGATGTCAGGACGCAACTTAAAGAAATATTTGAAAAGGAGCTGGCTTCCCGGGTGAAGCTAAAGCTCTTTTCTCAGGCAATTGGCTGCAAAACCTGCTCCTCGGCTGAGAGTCTTCTTAGAGAGCTTTCGCAAGTATCAGAAGGCAAGGTATCCCTTGAGGTCTATTCTCCACTGATTGACCGCGAAATGGCAAAATCCTACGGCATTGAAAGGGTGCCAACGATTGTCATAGAAGGCGATAGAGATTATGGCATCCGTTACATAGGTTTGCCGGCAGGACTTGAATTTTCTACTTTGGTGCAGGGCATTGCTCTGGTATCGAAAAGAGCCCCGCAACTATCAGAAAAAACCGTCGAAATTCTAAAAGAAATAGATTTGCCTATTGAGATTATGGTATTTGTCACAACAAGCTGTGGATATTGCCCGATGGCGGCAATAACTGCGATGAATTTTGCAATTGCAAGCGAGCAAATAACTGCCCTTGTAGTTGACGCAAATGAAAATAGAGACCTATCATCCAGATACTATGTCTCTGGAGTTCCGAAAATAGTTATAAATCAGGGTGTTGCAGAGTTTGTTGGCGCACAGCCAGAGAACGCATTCCTTGGATACATAGTTGCAGCTTATAACAAAATCAAAAATGGACAGACTTGAATATTTTTTATCTCTTCTTGAGAAAAGCCCGGATAATCCGATGCTGCATTACTCTCTGGCAAAGGAATACGAGCGCATAGGAAACTGCCAAAAGGTTATAGAGCATGCTAGGAAGTATCTTGAGCTAAAAGAGGACGAAGGGGCTATTTATAGAACATTGGCCCGCTGTCTTGAGGAGATTGGCGACATAGAAGGCGCCAAAAACGCACTCAAAGAAGGCATAGAAAAAGCTCTAAAATACAACCATCCCAGCATGGCGGAGGAATTTAGGGCTTGGCTTTCAGAATTTGGCTAAGCCTTTTTTTAATAAGTTTCTTAGAAGCAAGTGAGTTAAAAGCCTGCTACAGGGCCTTTATTGGTTTTTTACCGGTTGCGGAAACATGCATATCTTACAAACTAAAAGGAGAATCGCTTTTAGTAGAGAGCAATGTAAAAACAGTTAGCGCTGGCAAAATTGTAAAAAGGGTCAAAAACAGAGGTAGTTCTAGCATTCTTTTGGATGGTCTTGAGCCAAAAGTGTTTGAATATTATCAGGAAGAGGGAAATTTCAAAAGATATCAGCGCTATCAATTTGAGGCAAACAAAATAAATACACTGGAGATTGAATATGAAGGTCTAAGCGAAAAGGTAGAATCAACCGAAGAGAAGACATTTGAATATAGAGGGTTTGTAGACCCATACACGGCCTCTTTGAGACTTTACAAAGAAATCCAGAAATCCGAACGCGGCGATATAAAAATCTTCTACGACCGGAAAGAATACTTAGTTCCTTACACAGTTACCTCCCAGGAGCAGATAAAGACTCAGGCAGGAACCTTTAATACAAGGGTTGTTGAGGTCTCTCCTGCCATACAGACCAAGGGGCTTTTAAGGCCAAAGGGAAACTGGAAGCTATGGATAGACAAGCGCACGAATTTGCCAGTCAGGATGGATCTTGGCTTTGTAATAGGCTCTGTGAGCGCAAGATTGGAAACCCTTGAGGGAAATCAGGAGCTTTTAGACAATATTTTTAAGAAAAAATAAAGCCGCCGCTCTTTAGAGCGGCGAAAAATGCGCCGAAGGCGCGCTCTGGAAATTTAAGAAATTATTCTTCTGAGTAAGATAAGAAATAGCTGATGGGTAAGAACCATAGGCCCAAGGAGGTAATAAAGTCTTTGAATTTCCTGGCTTTTATGAACCAAAAAGTGGGAAAGAGCCATCATCAGAGGAGCGCTCAAGGAATTTAAAAGAGCAATTATTCGCTCTGGCATGGGGTCTTTGCGCTTTATTTTGGCAACGGTGCCAAGGTTTAGTCTGTAGCGCTCAAATTCAACCGAATAGACAGAGCCTTCCCTGCGAAGCAATATAGAGCCCCTTTCAAAGAGAATCTCATCGCCGATTAGCCTGGCAGACCTTGCAAGGACGGTCCCTTCGCTAAAGTCAAAGAAAACCTCCTGCATCGTGTTTGCGTTTTTTGAGCCTATGTAGATGGTAAATTCGTCTGCAGTGCGGAAAGTGCCGCTTGGCACGGAGGTAATAATTTTTGAATAGTGCTCCATAGAGAGCCTTTTTCTTATGTAAGAGAGGTCTCTTGATGTGAATAAAATCCCGCTTATGGCAATTAAAATCAGTAAAGGCATTATAAAAGTCAGGGTTTTTAAATAGATAGTGGTCTCACTTTGATAAAAGGACGCAAGAATCTTGAGCTTTGAGCTCTTTTTTAGCTCAAAAAGCAAAAAGGCATAAGCAAGTGTTAGACAAACAGGTAAAAAGTAAACATAGTGATAGAAAAACCACGAAAGGAAAAACATAAAGCTCTCTTTTATGGGTAGACTAATAAGTAAAAAATCCAGCTTGGCAACCTGAAGCACAAAAAAAACAGCGCAAAGAGCGAAGGATATAAAAGAGCCTAATTTTATAACCTGCCAGGATAGGTGACTAAAGAGCATCAGCGCTTTAGCTTTTGCTCCACCCTTTGCTTTTGATTTGGCTCTCCTCTTTTGCCATTTTTCAAAAGCTCGTAGGCTTTAAGGTAGTAGCTTCTTGCCTGAGCGGGCTTGCCTAGCTTTACAAGAACATCGCCAAAGTGCTCGTAAAGCACAGGGTCTTCCTTCTCTTTCTCAAGGGCTTTTCTAAGGAGCTCAAGGGCTTTTGGGTAATCCTTTCTATAATATAGCACCCAAGCAAGACTATCTATGTATGCCGGGTTTTCCGGGTCTTTTTCAAGAGCCTGTCTTATGAGCTTTTCCGCTTCATCGAGTCTTTTGTCTTCATACCAAAGGAGCAAAGAATATCCAAGGTGGTTAAGCAGCTCCGGGCTTGAAGGGTTTAGCTCAAGTGCCTTCCTAAGGTCTTGCTCCGCACGGTTAAGCTCTCCCATACGCTCGTAAATAAGAGCTCTTGCAAAATAGGTTCTGTAGTTGCCTGAATTAAGCTGAATGGAGCGTTCTGCAAAGGCAAGGGCATCAAGATATAGCCCAAGCTCTTTTAAAACGTCAGACATAATTAAGTTTAGCTGTATGTTTGCCGGTTCTTTCTCCAGTGCTTTCTGGATGAGCTCTTTGGCGTTTTCAAGTCTCCCCTCAGAGAGGGAAATAAGAGCAAGTCGCTCAAGAAGCCTTGGATGGTCTCCTATGCTAAGGCGAAGCTCGTTATAAAGAGTTCTTGCCCTCTCGGTCTTTTTATCCATCTCAAGGGCAATTGCCAGGAAGTATTTAACCTCGTGATTGTCAGGGTTTTGGAGATGTAATTCTTCTAGCACTTTTAGAGCCTCTTTATACTTTTGTGCCCTAAGGAGCGATAGGGAAAGCTGAAATAGCACCTGCGGGGTTGGTGATATCTCGGCAAGTCTTGAATAGACCTTTAGAGCCTCTTCGTTCTGGGCTGTATTTGTATAGAGATTTGCAAGTCTATTTAAAATAGAGACATTATCAGGATTTTTTTCAAGAATTCTTAAGTAAAGTTTTTTTGCCTCTTCAAATCTCCCGGAGGATTCAAGAAGGGTGCTTAAGGTAGAGATAGCAGGTTCAAATCTATGGTCTTTCTCAATTGCCAGATACAGTTCTGATATGGCAAGGTCTCTATCTCCTTGCATAAGGGCAACCCTTGCTCTTAAAAAGTGCGGCATAGGACTTGAAGGCTCTACGCTCGTTAACGTATTTAAAATCTCATAAGCTTTTGCAAAATCTGAGATTTTAATAGACTCTTCCAGGAGATAAAATAAAAGAACTCTTGGATTGTTGGCATTTAAAACCCCGCTCTCGAGTGCAGAAAGAGCGGCTTTTTGATTTCCAAGTTTTGAATTAATTCTGTATAAAAGCAAATAAGAAGACGCTTCTGTGGGAAATCTCTTTTGAAAGCGTTTTGCCAGCTTAAGAGCTTCCTCTGTCCTGTTTTCTAAAATCAATAGATTAATGCTCTCTTCATAAAGAGATGGCTGGGGAGATTTTTCTAAAGCGCTTATGCAATGAGAGAGTGCCTGGGATGGATTTTGCTCGCGAAAATAGGCGCACATAATGTAATCAAAGTAAAGCTCAGACGAAAGACAGAAAGACACCAGAAATAGAAGGTAATAAAACCTCATGGTTCTAACCTTAAAAAATATCCAGCGAGGCTATTTTTTCCAGCCTGGGATTTCAAATCTTTCCTGCATAACCGACTTTATAAACTCAAAACACAGCTCAGAGCCGACGCACAAATCCAAACTGCTCGAAAACCCTTCAGGAAGCCACACTTTAGCGCCTGCTTCGGAAGATATAAGCACGCCAGCAGCAACATCCCAGGGGCGAAGCTCAAACTCGATAAAGCCGTCAAAAACCCCCTCTGCAACCAGACAAAGGTCAACAGAAGCAGCGCCAAGGCGTCTTACAGACCCAACCCTTGCAAAAATTTCCCTGATGATTTTTAGATACATATTTACATCGCGCCTTGCGCGCGAGGGAAAGCCATAAACAACACTGCAACGCGATATCGGAGACCTTGAACTGACTTTTAACCTCTTGCCGTCTTTAAATGCCCCCTGATTTTTAATGGCCCAATAGAGACTATCATAAAAGGGTAAATACACAGCCCCTACTAGAGGCTCGTCCATTTTCAAAAGCCCTATCGAGACTGCAAAAATAGGAAGTCCGGTTATAAAGTTTTTGGTCCCATCAAGCGGGTCTATATACCAAACATACTCACTCTTGATCTCTCCCCCGCCTTCTTCTGCCACAACTGAGTGGTCTGGAAAGTGCTTTTTTATGTGCTCTATGATGCACTCTTCTGACTTGCTGTCAGCTATGCAAAAAACATCCTTTTCGCCCTTTGTCTTTATTTGACTGGGGTCTAATTTGCCAAAGTAATCTTTAAGGACAAGTCCGCCAAGAACGCACGCTTCGCGTGCCACTTTGAGAAAGAGCTCAAGCATCGTCCAGAACCTCAAGACAGGGCAAAGTCTTGCCCTCAAGGAGCTCTAAAAAAGCCCCTCCGCCAGTGGAGACAAAGTCTATGGAGTTATAAACCCCGGCTCTGTGAATGGCGTGGTCTGTGTCACCGCCTCCTGCTATGGTTAGAGCTCTTGCTTTTGCAAGCAAGTTTGCAGTCTGGAAAGTGCCATCTTTAAATCTATCAAGCTCGAAAACGCCCATTGGACCGTTCCATATAACGGTCTGCGAGCTCTCAATTAAGGTAGAGAGCAGAGAAATAGAAGCAGGGCCTATATCAAGACCCATCCAGCCTTTTGGGATTTCCTGCCATGGGACAAGATTTACTTCTGTGCTATCAGATACCTCTTTAGCAACTAAAAAGTCCACAGGCAGATAGAGCGCAACATCCAGACTCTTTGAAGCTTCTATTATCTCTCTGGCTACGGGTATTAGTTCCTCCTCGATCAAAGAGCTCCCCACACCAAAACCCATTGCTCTTATGAAAGTAAAAGCCATTGCACCGCCTATAAATAGCCTGTCGACTCGCTTAAGAAGACTTTTTAAAACCCCTAGCTTCGAGGAGACCTTTGCACCGCCGATTATACCAAGCACAGGGCGCTGGGGTCTGATCATCGCCTTTTCAAAATACGAGATTTCTTTCTCCAGCAAAAAGCCCATAACCGCAGGGCGGACATACTTTGGCAATAGATAAATAGAAGCGTGTTTCCTGTGACATGTGCCAAAGGCGTCGCTTACGAAAATATCCGCAAAAGAGGCGAGCTCTTTGGCAAATTCCTCATCCGGCGCAGTTTCGCCTCTGTGAAACCTTAGATTCTCAAGTAGCAAAACGCCACCATCCTGAAGCTCACTGACTGCCTTTTTTACCTTTTCCCCTATGCAGTCTTCGACAAAATCCACCTGAACCCCAAGGTAGCGCGAAAGTCTCTTTGCCACTGGATAAAGACTGAGAGATTGCTCTCTGCCCTTTGGTCTTCCAAGATGGGATATGAGGATAGTTTTGGCTTGGCTGTCAAGAAGATACTCTATAGTTGGCAGGCTCGCCTTTATTCTCGTGTCATCTTCGATGTTTCCAAGACTGTCTATTGGAACATTTAAATCAAGTCTTACCAAAACCCGTTTTGATTTAAGCTCAACATCTCTGAGGGTTTTTTTATTAAAGGGCATCAAAAATCCTCTGGCTCACAGTCAAAATCCGTCTGGACCGCAGGACCATCGACTCCTTGCAGATTAAGAGCAAGACGCTTTAAACCTTCCAAATAGGCAACAATCTCAGCATATGTAGAGCGAAGGGCTTTATATTGCTTTAGTTCCTCGTTGCTGGTAAACTTCTTCGTGCTAAGAGCTTTCCTCGTGGCTATTAGAGACATAAGAGCTCTTGAATAGCGCTCTTGCCACTCGGGCCAAAAACCCGGATGATTCACTGGAGCTTTGACTATAAAACACTCAAGATTTAAAAGCTCTTCCATGAGCTCAAGATTTAGGTTTTTTTCCATTTATTATATATTATACAACACCCCTGAGCTCCATAAGGCTTTTAAAAGGGTCCGGGCTTTTCATCAAAGAGCTCCCAATCAAAAAAGCATCAACGCCTGAGCTTTCAAGCTCCTGAATTTGGGCTCTTTTACTTATTCCGCTTTCGGCAACTACCCATCTAACCCCTGCACTTTTTACAACCGGACAGAGTCTAAGACACTTAGATAGATCAATTTCAAGTGTTCTTAAGTTTCTATGGTTTATACCAAGAACAAGAGGCTTTAAATCAAGAGCAGTCTGCAAGTCTTTTTCTTCAAAAACTTCCAGAAGAACCCACATACCAAGTTCAATCGAGATTTGATAAAGCTCTTTTAGTTTATCTTCAGGCACCGCACCGGCTATTAGCAAAATTCCGTCTGCGCCTGCTATCCTGCTTTCATAAACTTCACCAACATCAACAATAAAATCTTTGCGTAAAACAGGCAAACCAACAACTTTTTTTACATTCTCTAAATCTTCAATCGAGCCGCTGAAGTATTCTCTTTCTGTAAGGACAGATATGGCAACTGCACCTGCCTTTTCATAAAGTCTTGCCTGATAAGAGGCATCAATTAGCTTTAAAACGCCCTCGGATGGGGAGCTCTTTTTTACCTCAGCAAAGATTCTCGTTTTTGGCTTTGAAAATATAAACTCCAGACCCATAGGAGGGGGCAAATCGAGAGCTTTTGACCTTAGCTCTCTTATCCTTGAGTTATCAAAATGGAGGCTATTTAGCTTTTTTGCAACAATTTTATCAAGCAGGGAATACTCTCCTATACTCCCTGCCGTTTTTTTCGTAAATTGCCTCTACGGCAATGCCGCTTTTAGTTAAATTATCAAAAACCTCTCTTGCTTCTGATTTGCCCCTTATGGCAAGCACCACACCACAATGGGGATCTATCGCATTAGGAATAGGCAGGAGTTTATATTTGCCCTCAAGGAGCTTTTCGGCTTTCAGACCTTCAGAGATAGCGCTAAAGGTTATAAAGTGGTCTGGCTTTTTGACAAATGGATTTAAAAACATCAAAAACTGCCTTATGTGTAGCTTCACACCAAGGGCATGAAACTTTATCCAGTAAATCAGCGAGGAATTTCTGGAATTTGGGGACTTTTTAATAATCGCTATTACCTTGCCGTCTTCTTTTTTAAGTTCTAAAAGCTCGTTTCCGGACTGGGCACACCAGGAATGAACATCTCTATCAAACCCCGGATCTGTTGAGATAACCTGAAGGACATCCCCTTCGTTCATATGCCTTATCTTTTCAGAGGTCATTACTATAGGCAAAGGACACATAAGACCGCTTAAATCAAGCGTCTTTCTCATAGTCCTACCTCACACAAAGAGCCTGAGCTCTTTTGGCTCCTCTAGATATAAAGATACATAACTTGCAGCACTCTTGCAAAGCTCAAGTAGCATTTTGTCTCTGGCTTGAAGTTCGCTGGATAGATGAAATACCACATTAACACTCCCACTTGAGAGCCTGACCCTTAGCTTTATTACGTTTCCATCCAAGAATTCTTCCCGGGGGGTTATATGAACACCTTTAAGACCAAGATGCTGCACAGTAACCCTTAAATACTCATCAAGAGACTGACACTTAAGAACCTGCTCGGAAAGCCAGTCTTTTGATCTGGCGAGCTTTAGCTCGTCCTGAAGTTGCTCATGCTCCGCAATAAGGTCTCTATAAACCCTTCTGAGAGTTAGAAAATATCTCCTGTCTCTTAATGCAGAACCAACAAGCTGAGGCTGAAAAGAGGCCACCAAAAGCCCAAGAGCAAGGGGTAAGTAAACCGCGCCTTCGGCGCGAATTAAAAAAAAGCAAAGCGTCAAAAAAGCCATTGCAGTTGGCAAAAGTCTCCTGTTTGAATAAAACAAAACAGGCATAAAAAGAGTAAAAACAGCCTCTTTTAGATTGGACAAACTTATCATCGGGATCAGAAAAATAGTGTCAGCATATGGTTTTATACTGCCAAGCTTTCCGGGATAAATGTAAACAAAAACCGCAAATGACGCATAAGCAAGGGTCAGAGCAAGCATCAAAGAGCGCTCAGGACCTACATAACTTGCAAGGAAAAACATCCCAACCAGAGATCTTGCGCTTAAAAAGACGAAGTTTTGGTCTCTTAGCATTATTCAACTTCTATTTTCTTTGCACCGCCAGAGGTAGAATCCGGGGGATTTTCGATTTTTTGAATCCTGTAATCAACAATAGCTTTTATTATTTTATAGATAGATAGCTCTATGGTTTTGAGGTTTTGTCTGATTTCTTCTGCGACCTCCCGCGGCATGCCTTGACAATTTTTCTCTTGCATAAAAAGATTTTATATCCGACTGAACATCATTCAACGACCTGAATAGATTCTTGCTCGAAGTTATTGCCAACAAGCTCCCAGCTTTTGTAAGATTCTACTCTTCCCTGGCGCACAGAAACTATAAGATATGAAAACCCTTCAAAAGCCCGCTCAAGGTCATACTTAGAGGGGCTATCAGGATGGTCCGGATGAGAGTGATAAACGCCAATTATTTCAAGACCGAGCTCTCTTGCTCTTTGCTCAACTTTTAAATATTCTTTTGGGTCAATTTCGTATCTGTCATGCAATCTATCTTTTGCAATATTTTGAGTTTGATAAAGCCCAAGAGCAAACCTCTGATTCCCCTCTGATAAACCAACTAACAGGCCACAAATTTCTTCCGGATAGCCACTTTCTGCTTGTTTTAATAGTTCCTGAATTACAAACGACCTTATTTTTAGCATCAAACCAGAGCGAGCTTGCAAATAAGCTCCAGAATCTGAATGGCGTTTGTCGCAGCCCCTTTTCTTATGTTGTCCGCAACCACCCACATACTAAGCCCAGGCTCAAAAACCATATCTTTTCTCAAGCGACCTACAAAAACCTCATCTTTGCCAGCAACATCAACAGGAGTAGGATAGTCAAGCTCATCAAACAAAACCACAGAAGGGGCTTTTGAGAGGATTTCTCTTGCTTCCTGAAGGGACAAGTGACATCCAAGCTCAATGCTTACTGCTTCGGAATGACCATAGAGTACAGGCACCCTGACGCAGGTTGCACTTACTCTGATGTTTGGGTCGTGGAAAATTTTACGGGTTTCAAATAGCATCTTTAGCTCTTCCCGGGTGTAGAGATTTTCGTCAAAGCTATCAACCTGCGGAAAGACATTCATCGCAATCTTGCGAGGTAGGACAGTATTTTGACCTGTCTCTCCTTTTTCAAAAAGATCCTTTGTTTGACGCTTTAGCTCTTCAATGGCTTCTGAGCCTGCGCCTGAAACGGACTGATAGGTGCTAACAACTATTGACCTTATGCCGGCCCTTTTGTAAATGGGCCATAGGGCAACGGTCATTTGAATGGTTGAACAGTTTGGATTTGCGATAATGCCCATATGTTCTTTTACATCCTCTGGATTGACCTCCGGGACAACGAGCGGCACATCAGGAGATAGACGAAACGCAGAGGAGTTATCTATAACAACAGCCCCCTCTTTTACAAAAAGAGGTGCAAACTCTTTGCTGATATCTGCTCCTGCGGAAAATAGCGCAACATCCACTAAAGGCAAGGGACTCTTTAGCTGATAAACCTTTAAAGACTCACCTTTAAAGCTGAGGGTTTTCCCCTCTGAGCGCTCTGAAGCAAAGAGATAGAGTTCGCTAACTGGAAAGTTTCGCTCTTCCAGCACCTTTAAAAATGCCTTACCTACTTCCCCGGTCGCCCCAACTATTGCAATCTTGTAAGACATTAAGAATATGATAGCTCAAATGCGAATTCTTTTGACACTTATTCTCATCTCGCCACTTATGTTCCTTGGGTCTTTATACTTTGTGAATGAAGAATCGCTTAGAGTTTTGCTGGCTTTTGAATTAAATAGAGAAAACTTCTTTAACCCAACGCTCTTTGGCGAAAGATATCTGAATAAACCCCCTATGTTTACATGGTTATTGGCGCTTTTTGGCAATCTGTTTGGATTCGGTGAGTTTCAGATGAGAATAATAAGCGTCATTGCCTTCTGGATTTGCACTCTTATGGTTATAATTTACTCAAAAAACTACTGGTCAGATTCCAAAGCTGGCATAGTATCGGGTTTACTTTTTGCAAGTTGCGGTAACGTTTTGTTTTTTTACTCTTCCATAGCAGAGATTGACATGCTATTTAGCATGGCGGTGCTTTTGGGGATTTTTTCTTTAAGCGCGCGAAAGCGCGCGTTTTTTATCTTTTCTAATCTCTCCTTTGCTTTTGCGATGATGCTGAAAGGGCTTGCGGGACTTAGCTTCATGCCTGGAGCTTTCTTGATGCTTGTGATGCGCCATGGACCTATGCAGGGACTAAAGAGGGGCTTTTTTATAGCCTTGTTTTCGCTATCTGTTTTGGGAATGTGGCTGATACTTACCAAAGAGCCACTGATTTATGCAGAAAGACTTATTCAGGAGAGTTTTGGCAGGGTTTCGCCAGAGGGGTTTTCAAGATTGTCGCATGCTATGGTGTTTCCGCTTGAGAGCTTTAAAGATATGTTGCCTGCCAGCGCTATAGTGGTTTTTGCACTCACAAGAGCAAAAAAAGTTGGCCTTGAGCCCTTGCTAATTGGCGTTTTGTGCTATTTGCCATATATGATATCAGATGCCCAGGGGAGGTATGTAATCCCTGTTTTTGCTCTATTTGCTTCTGCTTTTGCAAAATCTGTAAGTGATGCACTGCAGGATAAGGTCTTTAGAAGGGCTTTTTATCTTGTTTTAATCATCACTCTTAGTCTAAAGATATTTTATGCAGGGATATATCCAAATTTTATGCTCTCTCGAGGGGATTCTCCAAAAAGCGTTGCTAAGTCTCTGCAGATTTTTGCTTTAAGTAAGAGTTTTTCATGCAATTGCCAGGAGCTTAAGAGCACATGCCTTTATTTAAGTCTTGGTTTGAATAAACCCGCTACTAAAGAAGGCGATTTGAGCATAGTTTGTCAAAAACCAGAGAATAAAAAGGCAATTCAGCTTAGGGTAAGGTCAAGAACAGCCTGGCTGATTTTCAAAGATTGACTAAAGGGGGCTTTTATAAGATAATCAAACAGGAGGAGGGTTAGATGCAAGCAGTTGAGATGTTAGAGAGCTTTCCCTCAGATATAAAGAGCTATAACTGCCAGGTGATAGACCCACAGGCTTTTTCTGGCGTTGCACTATGTGGAATGGGGGGTTCAGGCATAGTTGGAGATTTTATGAAAGTGTTTCTCGAGCGCGCAGAGCTCCAGAGTCCGGTCCTCTCTCTCAAAGGCTATACCCTCCCTGCATATGTCAAAGGGGGCTGGCTGGTTATTTGCACAAGCTATAGCGGAAATACGGAAGAGACCATCTCTGTCCTGAAAGAAGCCCTAAAAAGGGGTATAAAGCCAGTATGCGTAAGTTCAGGCGGAGAACTCCACAGTTTAGCTTCACAAAACGGTCTTGATTATATTCAATTACCCGGGGGATACCCGCCCAGATTTGCACTTGGGCATATGTTATCTGCCCTTATGTCTCTTTTCGGCATGCATTCTGAAATAGAACAAATAAAGGAAACTCTAGAAAAATACAAAAGCGAGGTAAAAGAGCAGGCAAAGGTAATTGCGCATTCTCATCTCAATTACATTCCTATCATCTACTCAACGCCAATTACGGAAGTCGTCGCCCTGCGCTGGCGCACTCAGCATAATGAAAACAGCAAAACTCTTTGCTACAATGCAACTCTTCCAGAGATGCATCACAACGAGGTAGTTGGACTTGACAATCAAGAGCTCCTCTCGAACCTGGCTTTTTGTATTCTTTATGACCCTCAGGATCATCCACGCATAATAAAGCGCGTCAAAATCACTCAGGAAATTCTCCAGGAAAAGGGCATAATGCCAAGAATCATGGCAGGCAAAGGCACAAGTATTTATGAAAGACTTCTCTATCTTACATACCTTGGAGACTGGATAAGCTTTTACCTTGCAGGTTTATACAAAAAAGACCCTCTTCCAGTGGAGGTTATAGACTTTATCAAGAAGAGTTTATCTTAAGTTATGGAAACAGGCTGGATAGTATTTGCAGCAGCGGTTTTTATTTCTCTTTTTTTAGACCTTTTCGTATTTCACAGAACGCCTCATGAGGTTTC
>JBCNVD010000015.1:0-15821 GCA_039630345.1 Aquificaceae bacterium | reverse complement strand
AGGAAATGGTAATGCCCGGAGACAACGTAGAGTTTGAAGTAGAACTTGTCAAACCAATCGCAATGGAAGAACAGCTTCGCTTTGCCATCCGTGAAGGTGGCAAAACAGTTGGTGCAGGTGTTGTTGTAAAGATTATTGAATAAGAGGTAAGACCATGGCAGCAGCGAGAGAAATCATCACCCTTGCATGCACCGAGTGTAAAAGGCGCAATTACACCACCACAAAAAACAAGCAAAAACACCCTCAAAGAATGGAAGTTAAGAAATACTGCAAGTGGTGTAAGCGCCACACTCTGCACAGGGAGGTTAAATAAAGGGGCACTAGCTCAACTGGCAGAGCGCGGGACTCCAAATCCCGCGGTTGGGGGTTCGAGTCCTCCGTGCCCCGCTTGAGGTTAAAAGATGCGCAAAATCATAAATTTTTTAGGCTCTGTCAGGTCGGAGATGCAAAAGGTCTCATGGCCTGCAAGAAAACTTGCCATGAGGGCGACTGTTAGTGTTATAATATTTTCTTTGCTTATGGGAGCCTGGCTTTGGATAATGGATATTATTTTCACCAGGGTTATTAACCTTCTTCTGACTATAGGGTGATAAGATGCAGGAGTTTCGCTGGTATGCGCTTCAGGTCAAAGCAGGCAAAGAAGCAGTCGCCAGAGAAAACTTGCTAAAAGTTCTTGAGCTTGAGAACCTGCAATCGCAAGTCGAGGATGTCGTTGTGCCCGCAGAAGAAAAGGTGGCAATAAAAGCTCTCGGGAAAGAAAAGTATCGCCTCTCTCTGCGAGGTAATAACAGAGACCTTAGCGTCCTTGGTAAAAAAGGAGTTAGCACTTTCAGAATAGAAAACGGCGAGGTGCGCGTAATTGAGAGCGTAGAAGGTGATCTATGCGTGGAAGCCCCCCCTATATCCAAACCTGGGCAAAAAATAACCTGCAAAGAAAACAAAACAGAAGCAAGGATAATCCTCGAATCAAAAGTCTTCCCGGGATATTTGCTTATAAGAACCATAATGGACGATAACTTAATGAGAGCAATAGAAAAAACCCCTCACATTTATAAACCTGTTTTGGTAGGTGGGCGCGCAGTTCCGCTTGAGGAAAAAGAAGTCGAGCGAATCATTGCCTTTATCAAAAAGCCCACAAAGGCCCCAAGGATACTTTTCGAAAAAGGAGACCAAGTCAGAGTCATAGAGGGTCACTTTATGAACTTCACAGGTAGCGTGGAAGAAGTCCTGCCAGAGCGCGAAAAGGTCATAGTCCTTATAAGCATCTTTGGAAGACCAACGCCTGTAGAGCTTGAATACTCTCAGGTAGAAAAGCTATAAAAGAGGTCAAAAGATGAAAAAAGTTACTGCCAAGGTAGAGCTTATGCTCCCGGCTCAGCAGGCAACGCCTGCTCCCCCCGTTGGTCCTGCTCTTGGTCAGCACGGGGTTAACATAATGGAGTTTGTAAAGCAATTTAATGCAGCTAGCAAAGAATTTGAGCCCGGCACCATAGTGCCAGCTGTTATAACAATCTACCAAGACAGGAGTTTTACATTTATCCTTAAGACTCCACCTGTTTCTTATCTTCTAAAAAGGGCTTCAAAAGCCCAGAAAGGCTCTTCAGACCCTAAAAAACAAAAGGTAGGCAAAATTACCCTACAGCAGGCTGAAGAAATTGCAAAAATAAAACTAAAAGACATGAACACAAAAGACCTTCGTGCGGCAATTAGCATGGTCGTTGGCACTGCAAAGAGTATGGGCATAGAAGTAGAAGGCTGGAAGGAGTAAAGCCATGGTGCGCTCAAAGCGTTATCAAAAATGTCTTGGACTTTACGAAAAAACCCGCGCCTATAGCGTCGAAGATGGGGTCAAAATCCTCAAAAAAATGCAAGAATCATGCGGACCAAAATTTGATCAATCTGTCGAATTAGCGATGCGCTTAGGGGTCGATCCAAAATACGCGGACCAGATGGTCCGCGGCTCTGTGGTATTACCTTATGGGCTTGGGAAAGAGCTAAGGGTTTTAGTCCTTACAGAGGGTGAGATGCAAAAGGTTGCCAAGGAAGCAGGTGCTGACTTTGTAGGCTCGGAGGATTTAATAAACAAAATCGCCAAAGAGGAGTGGATAGAGTTTGATATCGTGATAGCAACGCCCGAGGTTATGCCAAAGGTAGCAAGACTTGGCAAGATCCTTGGTCCCAGGGGTCTTATGCCAAATCCAAAGACGGGCACTGTTACCACCAACGTCAGACAGGCCGTGGAAGAGGCCAAAAAAGGTAGAGTGGAATTTAGAGTCGACAAAACCGGGAATATCCATATGCCAGTTGGTAAGATTTCCTTTGAAGAGAGTAAACTCCTTGCAAATATCCTTAGCGCCATAGACGCGGTCGTTAAGGCAAAGCCATCAGGCGCTAAAGGCCAGTATGTCAGGTCAATATCAGTAGCTCTCACCATGAGCCCTTCGGTAAAGATAGATACCTCAACCACTTTGAAAAAACTTCAGGAGCTGGTGGCATGAAAAAGAGCTGGATTTTAAAGCAGGAATTAATAGATAGCGTATCCGCACGGTATGAGAGGTCTAACCTTGCAATCTTTTTTGACTTTACTGGACTTGATGCTCAATTTATAACAAAATTCAGAAGCGATATAAAGCAATCAGGTGGTGAAGTTCTTGTTTGTAAAAACACTCTCCTTTTAAGAGCTTTGTCAAAAACCGCCCTCGTAGACCACAAGCATATACTTTCAGGTCCAACAGCTGTGGTTTTTTCCTATCAAGACCCTGTAAGTGTGGCAAAGCTAATCTTTGAAGCCTTTAAAGAGCTTGACAGGGATAAACCACTGGCGAGGGTGAAGGGAGCTCTCTTTTCTAAAAGGTTTATCTCAAGAGATGACATCCAGGCACTTGCCCAGCTCCCTCCAAAAGAGGTTCTTGTTTCAAAGCTCCTTGGGGTTTTGAAAGCCCCGCCATTTGTGCTTGTTAGCGCTTTAAATAGCCCTGTTATTAAGCTTGTTATGACGCTTAAAGCAATTGAAGAAAACTTAAGGAGGTAAGATATGCCGTCAATTACCATTGACGAAATCGTTGAAGCTATTGGCAACATGACCTTGCTTGAAGTTGCCGAGCTTGTGAAAAAACTTGAGGAGAAGTTTGGAGTCTCTGCTGCAATGGTAGCTGCAGCCCCTGCAGCCGCGCCAGCCGCCGGAGCTCCCCAGGCAGCCGCCCCTCAGGCCGAGGAAAAGACCGAGTTTGATGTCATTCTCAAGTCCGCAGGAGCTAACAAAATCAATGTCATCAAGGCGGTAAGAGAAATAACAAACCTTGGTCTTAAAGAGGCAAAGGATCTGGTTGAAGGCGCTCCAAAGCCGGTTAAAGAGGGAATTTCAAAAGAAGAGGCAGAGAAAATAGCCGCAAAGTTAAAAGAGGCGGGTGCAGAGGTAGAAATCAAGTAAAGCCCCGGCATAGCTGGGCTTTTTGAGGTATTTAAAAATGAGAAGGATAGGTTTGCCCAGAAAGTTCTTCAGAAGGTCTGAAGAGGTGGTCTCCCCACCTGACCTTCTTTTTCTCTCAAGAGAGTCTTATGAAGCGTTTTTGCAATTTCGTAAAAGCCCTTTAGAGCGCGAGCAAAGAGGTCTTGAGTATGTTTTTCAAACTTCTTTTCCTCTAAAAGAAGCAAGCGACAAGATAGTTGTTGAATATCTTGGATATGAAGTTGGGGATTGGGAATGCAATAAATGTGGTTATAAATCCGCAAATGACCACGAATTTCTCGCCGGTTATGGTGTCAAGTGTCCCAGATGCGGGGCTCCTTTGGTTTATAAAGAAAAAATCACTGAAGAAGAAGCAAAGTTAAAGGGTTTAACATATGCAGTTCCTCTGAGAGTAAAAGTGAGGCTAAAAGCAAAAACAAAAAAAGGAGAAAGAGTTGACGAGCCTCGCAAGATATATTTTGGCGAAGTTCCTATGATGACCTCAAGTGGGTCATTTATAGTAAATGGTAGCGAACGCGTAATTGTTAACCAGCTTATTCGCTCACCGGGAGTGTTTTTCGAAGAGAAAGAAGAGCGTCAGCGAGAAACCACAATTGTAAAAATCATCTATAGAGCAAGCGTTATCCCGGATAAAGGGCCAAGGATTGAGTTTGAGCTATCCAGCACCTCAGATATTCTGGTTACAAGAATAGACAAGAAAAAAATAGGCGGAAGCTTTATATTCAGAGCTTTTGGCTTGGAGACTGCTTATGATATTCTTTCGCGCTTTTATCCTCAAACCCGTAAGTATCTGATTAAAGACGGAGAGATTGTTGATGCAAAGAGCGGGGAAACAGCTTCTATAGAAGACCTTGCCGGGAGCTATGTTTTTGCAATTCTTAGATATCTGGCAAAAGACGAGCGAGGAGTCGAGGAAGAATACATAGAAGAGCGATACATAGAAGACATCTCTCAACTTGAGAGACTATTAAGAGACGACCGCCTAAAAGTAGATAGTCTCTGTGCCCTTGAGAGAGAAGTAGTTGCAAAGAGCAGTCTTGGTAAGATAATGGTAGAAACAATAATCAGCGAAACCCTACCAAGAGAAAACGACAGAAAGAGTTCTCTTAAAATCCCATCGCGCTTTAGCCTAAGAGATGTTGCTTTGGTTGACATTTACAAAAAAGCAAGGGCTGTTGAGCCGATGGTTATAGAGCTCCAGGAGCTGATAAAGCGCTCTAACGAGCATTTTAGACTTTATTTCCAGGACCTTACCAGGTATGACCTCTCTCGCGTGGGAAGAGTAAAACTAAACGCCAGGGTTCACAAAAACCACAACTTAAGAGAGTTAAAGCCTGCTGATATTGAAATACTTGACCAGCTTCCTCTTTTTGTGCTCTCTCAGGACTATGGTCAATATAGAGCCAATACGCCCGTAAGTAAAGAGCTCCTAGCAGAGCTTTTCAAAAGCTACAGCTCGATATCTGTAAAGAGCATGACTGACTGGCAGGCAAGGTTTTTACAAACAATAGACCTTGTAAACACCGTTAAATACCTTATCAACCTTCGCTTTGGCAGGGAGAAAAAAGACGACATAGCATATCTTGGCAACAGGAGGATAAGGGCTGTTGGGGAACTGCTTGAAAATCAGGCAAGGATTGGCTTTGCCAAGATGGAGAGGTTTTTCAAAGATAGATGCAATGCCTCTAACCCCGAAGACCCAAACCTCAAACCACAGGACCTTTTAAATCCCAGATACTTAACCACTAGTCTTTATGAGTTTTTAAAAGGTGGAATGCTATCGCAGTATCTGGATAATACAAACCCCTTATCTTCACTAACTCACAAAAGGAGGCTTTCAGCTCTTGGTCCAGGGGGTTTAACGCGCGAGAGCGCTAAATTTGAAATAAGGGACGTTCATCCATCCCACTACGGGAGGATATGCCCCATAGAAACTCCTGAGGGACAGAATATAGGGCTTGTTACATCTCTTACGGTTTTTGCGCAAACTAATGAATATGGCTTTATAGTAACGCCATATAAGCGCGTTGAAAATGGCAAAGTTACAGACAAGGTTGACTATCTGGCCGCATACGAAGAGGAAGATTACATAATTGCACAATACACCCCCTCTGATGAGGAGGGTAAAATAGCCTCTGACAGAGTATTTGCAAGATTCAAAAATGACATTCTTATAGTAAAACCAGAGCAGGTTAACTATATGGATGTCTCTCCAAAGCAAGTTATATCTGTTTCTGCGTCTTTAATACCGTTTCTTGAGCACGATGATGCAAATAGAGCCCTTATGGGTTCGAATATGCAGCGTCAGGCTGTGCCTTTGATTTTTACTAAAGCTCCCGTTATAGGCACAGGTATGGAAGCAAAGGTCGCAAGAGACAGTCGCTCCCTGGTGATTGCAAAAAGAGGCGGTATTGTAGAGGAAGTGGACTCTAAAAGGGTGGTAATAAGAGCAGAAAAACTCGATGAAAATGACCCCACAGACATAGGAATCGATATATACGAGCTAAGAAAGTTTGAGCGCACCAATCAAAGCACCTGCGTAAATCAGCGTCCTTTGGTTTCAAAAGGTCAGCGCCTCAAAGAGGGCGATATCATAGCAGATGGACAATCTACCTTTCTTGGCGAGCTAGCACTTGGAAAAGATGTGCTAGTGGCATTTATGCCCTGGAGAGGCTATAACTTCGAAGACGCGATAGTTATTTCAGAAAGACTGGTGCGCGAGGATATCTTTACCTCTATTCATATAGAGGAGCTAGAGGTAGAGGCAAGGGAGACCAAAATAGGCAACGAAGAGATAACGCGCCAGATTCCCGGAATTCCAGAGAAGCTACTTTCACATCTTGATGAGTTTGGCATAGTCAAAATAGGCACTGTGGTAAAACCCGGTGACATACTTGTTGGCAAGGTCTCGCCAAAGGGCGAAGCGCAGCAAACCCCCGAGGAAAAACTCCTTCAGGCAATCTTTGGGGAAAAATCAAGGGATGTAAAAGACACATCGCTTAGATGTCCTCCCGGAGTTGAGGGAGTCGTGGTTGATGTAAAGGTCTTTACAAGGCGCTCTCTGGATAGAAGAAACTACCTTGCCGAGAGTATAGAAGCCCAGGAAAGAGAACAGCTAGAGAGAGAATTAGAGCACAGGAAAAAACTCGTGGTCGAGGGAAGAAACAGAGCTCTTAAAGATATGGTCCTGGGGAAGACAATCGATAGAGAAATTACCATAAAGAGAAAAACCTATAGCCCAGGCACTGTTCTGGATGAAAAACTCTTTGATGAGTTTGTTAACTATATAGTCTCGAGGCCCGAAAATATCTTCAACGACGAAGATCTCTGCCAGAAAATCTCTCAGGTAAGGGACCGCACAAAGGCACAGGTCGACCTGCTTACAAAACTCTATCAGGAAAGATTGGAAGCCATAGGCAAGCGAGGTGACCTTCCCTCAGGAGCTATAACCTTGGTGAAGGTTTATATAGCCCAAAAAAGAAAGATAAAGGTCGGGGACAAAATGGCCGGTCGCCATGGAAACAAAGGGGTTATATCGGTTGTTTTACCGGTTGAGGATATGCCATTTCTTGAAGATGGTACACCGGTGGATATTGTCCTGAACCCTCTTGGAGTGCCTTCGCGAATGAACGTGGGACAAATATTAGAAACCCATTTAGGCTGGGCGAGCAAAGAGCTCGGGAAAAAAGTAGCAAAGCTCTTTGAAAGCGGAGAAGTGCAAAAAGCCAGAGAACTTCTTGAGAAAGTCTACTCCATTGGCGATAAAACAGGCAAAAGCCTTCAAACACTGAACTCTCTCTTTGAACAGGCCTCTTACGAAGAGCTCAAAGAGATTTTTGCGCTGTATGGTGAGATGGGTATTCCCATAGCGACCCAGGCTTTTGAGGGCGCTCAGGAAGAGCACATCAAACAGATGTTAGAGCTGGCAGGTCTTCCACCAGATGGCAAAGCTGTTTTATACGATGGTAGAACCGGCGAACCTTTTGATATGCGAGTCACGATTGGATATATGCATATGCTAAAACTCATCCACATGGTTGATGACAAAATACACGCACGCTCCACAGGTCCTTACTCGCTGGTTACCCAGCAACCACTTGGAGGTAGAGCTCAGTTTGGGGGTCAGAGACTTGGCGAGATGGAGGTTTGGGCTCTTGAAGCTCATGGAGCTGCCTATACCCTTCAGGAGATGCTAACTGTTAAATCTGACGATATGGATGGTCGCACGAAGGTTTATGAATCGATAGTTAAGGGCAAATACATCTACACCCCGGGGATTCCCGAGTCTTTCAGGGTGTTGGTAAGAGAGCTCAAATCACTTGGGCTTGACATAAGATGCGAAAACGGGGGCAATTCGCCCTGTGACATGATAGAGGTCGAGGAGGAAGAGTAATGAAAAAGGGTCTTTTACCCTTTGAAAGAATAAGGCTTATGCTTGCCTCACCGGAGGAGATTAAATCCTGGAGCTTTGGTGAGGTAAAAAAGCCCGAGACTATAAATTACAGAACTCACAAACCCGAAAAGGACGGTCTTTTCTGTGCGAAAATCTTTGGTCCTGTAAAAGATTATGAATGCCTGTGTGGTAAGTACAAGGGCAAGCGCTTCGAAGGCACAATTTGTGATAGATGCGGTGTCGAGGTCACCAGGTCTTATGTAAGGAGAAAGCGCTTTGGACATATAACTCTTGCATCCCCTGTTGCTCACATATGGTTTCTCAAAAGCACGCCTTCAAAAATTGGAACCTTGCTCGGACTCTCAACAAAAGACGTGGAAAGGGTTATATACTTGCATTCTTATCTTGTTCTTGAGTTTCCATCCGAGGAAGAAGAAGCCCAGTTTGCTCAGGCTGAAGACACCATTCCTTTAAGAGGAGAAGATGGAAAGACCAGATTTGTCAAAATTTCAGTGGTCGAAGAGGAGAAATACATTGAAGAATTTGCCATAAACCTCGATAACAGGTTTGAGGGCGGGACTGGCTCAGAGATGGTCAAAAGAGTCCTTGCGGAACTGGACCTGGAGGCTTATGCCAAGAAGCTAAGGGCAGAGGTAAAGCCATATAGCTTTGGACTTGAGGATTTATCTTCCCCTGAGGTTTTTGAGCGCCACAGAAGACTCTACGAGCGTATGCTAAAGACGGTTGCAGACTTTTTAAGAGCTCTATCTATAGATATCCCTATCCCGGAGGGGACAACTCTTGAGGCTTTGCTCCACGGGCTTTTTAGAGGGGAGATATTTATAAACCCGCGAAGCGGGGATTTTAGTAAAGAAGAAAAAGAAGAATACCTCTCTGGAGTGGAGGGCTTTATAAAGTTTTATGAGCTAAATAGGTCCAAAAATCCCCAGCTCCCCGTGATTGAAAAGCTAAGGTCAGAGGTTAGAAACACCGTATTGAGAGAGGTTTCAGAGAGCAAGGTCAAAAAGCTCTTGAGAGTTTTAAGGCTTGTTGAGGATTTTTTAGAGAGTGGCAACAGACCTGAGTGGATGATTCTTGAGGTCTTGCCTGTTCTCCCGCCTGAGCTAAGACCTTTGGTCCCTCTGGAGGGCGGAAGATTTGCAACTTCTGACTTAAATGACCTTTACAGAAGAATCATAAACAGGAACAATCGTCTCAAAAGACTTATAGAGCTTGGAGCACCTGAGATTATTATCCGCAACGAAAAGAGAATGCTTCAGGAAGTGGTTTCTGCGCTGATAGATAACTCAAAGCGCGGCAGGATGGTGACTCAGAACGGAAGAGCCCTAAAATCCATATCAGACTATCTAAGGGGTAAGCAAGGGCGCTTTAGACAAAACCTCCTCGGTAAAAGGGTTGATTACTCTGGAAGGAGCGTCATAGTCGTTGGACCAGAACTAAAAATGCACCAGTGCGGTCTTCCCAGAATAATGGCTCTTGAGCTGTTTAAACTCTTTGTTTACAGGCGTCTTGAAGAAAAGGGTTATGCTACATCTATCAAAAACGCCAAAAGACTTGTTGAGCAAAAAACCCCCGAGGTCTGGGAATGTCTTGAGGAAGTTGTTAAGCAGCACCCGGTTTTGCTAAATAGAGCCCCTACCCTTCATAGAATGTCTATTCAGGCCTTTGAGCCAGTTTTGGTAGATGGCAAGGCAATTCAGCTCCATCCTCTTGTATGCCCTCCATTTAACGCCGACTTCGACGGCGACCAGATGGCGGTTCATGTACCCCTTGGCATCATTCCACAGCTTGAGGCTTATGTTTTGATGCTCTCAACCCAGAATATCCTCTCTCCTGCAAATGGAAAGCCAATTACAATGCCATCTCAGGATATGATTCTAGGAATTTACTACATGACACAGATAGTGCCCGGGGTAAGAGGAGAAGGTAAGCTCTTTTTAAACAGAGAGCAGGTTCTCCTTGCTCTTGAGCATAAAGCTGTTGACATTCATGCAAAGATAAAGCTAAGATTGGAAAACGGTCAGATTATTGAAACAACCCCAGGGCGCGTTTTGCTAAATAGCATAATGCCAGATGGTTATAAGTTTGTTAATGAGCCTCTTGATAAGAAAAAGACCTCAAAACTAATTGCGGATATTTACATAAAGTTTGGTCCAGAAAAAACCGCGAAGTTTTTAGACAGACTCAAAGAGCTTGGCTTTCAGGTTGCTACAAAAGCCGCGGTCTCTATAGGGGCTCAGGATCTGAAAGTTCCGGAGAAGAAATCCAGTCTTATACAGAGCGCCTTTTTGCAAACTGACGAAATTACCGAGCAACACCGAAAAGGCATAATTACCGCAAAAGAGCGCCATAACAAAATCATAGACCTCTGGTCTGAGATTACCGATAAGGTCACAAAGGCGATGTTTGAAGAGATAGAGCAATCTTCAAGACCGGAGAGAGATAAAGTCTTTACAGGGATTTTCAATCCAATATTTATGATGGCAAACTCAGGAGCCCGCGGAAATAGAGACCAGATAAGGCAGTTAGCCGCCATGAGGGGTCTGATTGCAAAGCACACCGGAGAGTTCATAGAAACGCCCATAGTCTCAAATTTCAGAGAGGGACTTTCCGTTCTTGAGTACTTTATCTCTACCTATGGCGCAAGAAAAGGTCTTGCGGACACTGCCCTAAAGACATCCTTTGCGGGATATTTAACAAGAAGACTTGTGGATGTTGCTCAGGACATTACCATCACCGAGCACGATTGCGGGACTCAAAGAGGTATTGAAATGGAAGCAATTGTGGAAGGAGGGGAAGAAAAAGTCTCTCTAAAAGAGAGGATAATTGGCAGAACCATAGCAACTGACGTTATAGACCCATACACAAAAGAGGTTATAGCATCAAGAGGGCAGGTCGTTGATGAAGAGCTCGCAGACAAAATAGTCAGCGCAGGCATAGAGAAGGTTTATGTCAGATCTGCGCTGACATGTGAGGCAAAGAACGGACTTTGTGCAATGTGCTATGGCTGGGACCTATCTCAGAGAAAGCTGGTAGACATTGGGGAAGCCGTTGGCATCATAGCAGCCCAGTCCATAGGAGAGCCCGGAACTCAACTTACAATGAGAACATTTCACATAGGTGGCGCAGCAACCGCGGAAAAGGTAAGAGGCGAACTTATATGCGAAAAATCCGGTAGGGTCAAATACTACAATGTAAAACTGATTACAAACCGCGAGGGTAAGCAAATAAATATCTCCAAGGATGCTGCCATAGGTCTTTTGGATGCGGAAGGGAGGATTGTCGAAAGACATCAAATACCATACGCATGCACTGTTTTGGTAGAAGAAGGAAAGCAGGTCGAAGCCGGCACTATGCTCGCTGAGTGGGATCCATTTAACACATTCATCATTGCAGAAGAGCCCGGTTTTGTTGAATTTAAGGATATAGCCCTCGATGTAACTGTTAAAGAGGAGAGAGATACTCTAACTGGCAAAACCTCAACTGTTGTTTACTTCACACGTCCAAAGGACGCAATGCTCCACACTCCAAAGGTAGTTATATATACAGAAGACGGAAGAGAAGTCTCGTATGACTTGCCCGTCGGTTCGATAGTTCAGGTCCCCCCTGAACATGTATCTCTTGAATGGGGCACCTGTCCAACTTGCAGTGAGTCCGAGGGCTATGCAGTTCAGCATAGATTCTATGTTGCCAAAGACTACAAAGTCCAGCCAGGCGATGTTCTGGCAAGAATTCCAAAAGAGACAGCGAAAGTAAGAGACATAGTCGGAGGTCTACCAAGAGTAGATGAGTTTTTCGAGGCAAGAAGACCCAAAAATCCTGCGATTTTGAGTGAGATCGATGGAGTTGTAAGCATTTACGAGGATGCAGATGAGGTTATCGTCTTTAATATAAGAACAGGCGAAACCAAAAAATACGACATCAAAAAAGGTGAATTAATTCTGGTAAGACACGGGCAATTTATCTCTAAAAACACTCAAATTACTGAGAGGATACAGTCCGAAATAGACGGTCAGGTCAGAATAAAAGGTAAAGGTTATAGAGTTATAGTTTTTAATCGCGAAACCGGGATAGAGAGAGAGTATTTTGTGCCAAAAGGCAAGCATCTTCAGGTGAAAAACGGAGACCATGTTAGTGCTGGAGATTCCTTAACAGACGGAACTCCCATACCGGAAGAGATTCTCAGAATAAAAGGAGTTGAAGAACTCCAGAAGTTTTTGCTCAGAGAGGTTCAGATGGTTTATAAGCGTCAGGGAGTTGATATAAACGACAAACACTTCGAAATCATCATAAGACAGATGATGAGAAGACGCAAAATAGTCGATCCTGGAGATAGTAGATTTCTCATAAACGACGAGGTAGAACTTGAGGAGTTAGAGCGCGAGATCGAGAGGATAAAAGCAGAGGGCGGAAAAATACCAAAGACCGAGCCCATCCTTGTTGGCATATCAAAAGCAGCCCTGACATCTAGTAGCTGGATATCTTCAGCATCATTCCAGGAAACCACCAAGGTTCTTACAGATTCTTCCTGTGAGGGTCGCGTGGATGAGCTAAGAGGTATAAAAGAGAATGTCATAATAGGTAATCTGATACCGGCTGGTACCGGTCTTTGGGATTATGCAAGCGTTGAGATAGTTGACAAAGAGAGCGAGAGAGTGCTGAGGGGAATGCTATAATCTACTTTTGCTTTGGAGGAATTTAAATGCCCACTATTAATCAGCTGGTTAAACACGCAAGAAAAGCAAGGGGCAAAAAGAGTAAAGCCCCTGCTTTGCAGGGTAATCCCCAAAAAAGAGGGGTTTGCGTAAGGGTTTATACAGTCACTCCTAAAAAGCCAAACTCCGCTCTCAGAAAAGTCACAAGGGTCAGACTCTCAAATGGTATTGAGGTAACGTCATATATCCCGGGAGAGGGGCATAACCTTCAGGAACACTCGCTTGTGCTTGTAAGAGGTGGAAGGGTAAAAGACCTGCCTGGTGTCAGGTATAAGGTAGTTAGAGGAGCTCTTGACACGGCAGGCGTTGCAAACAGAAAGCAATCACGCTCAAAATACGGCGCAAAGAGACCAAAGCCAGGTCAGGCTCAGCAGGCAAAAGGAGGTAAAAAGTAATGCCCCGCAAAGGACCGGTTAAAGAGAGGGAACTTACTCAGGATGCTAAATACAGAGATGTAATAGTCCATCAGCTCATTAACAAGGTAATGATAAGTGGCAAAAAGTCCGTAGCGGAGTGGATAGTCTACTCAGCCATTGAAAAAGCCTCTAAAGAGGCAAATTTGCCCCCTGTTGAGCTTCTTCACAAAGTCGTTGAGAAGTTAAAGCCAGAGTTTGAGGTAAGACCAAGAAGGGTCGGTGGGGCTACTTATCAGGTTCCCGTAGAGGTTCGCCCAAGACGTCAGGTTAGTCTGGCTCTAAAGTGGCTCGTTGAAGCTGCAAGAACCAGACCCCGCTCAAGAGGTGCTTATACAATGATAGACAGGTTAAAAAGCGAAATGCTGGATGTTTTACAGGATAAGGGCAATGCCATTAAAAAGCGTGACGACACTCATAAAATGGCGGAGGCAAACAAAGTCTTTGCACACTTTAGATGGTGAGGAGGTGAGATTATGCCACGTACTGTGCCAATTGAGAGATTAAGAAACATAGGTATAGTAGCTCACATAGACGCCGGGAAAACCACAACAACTGAGAGAATTCTTTACTACACAGGTAAGACCTATAAAATAGGCGAAGTCCACGAGGGTGCTGCCACGATGGACTGGATGCCTCAGGAGCGTGAAAGAGGTATTACAATAACCGCAGCGACCACAGCATGTTACTGGAAAGACCATCAGATAAACATCATCGACACACCGGGTCACGTTGACTTCTCGGTAGAGGTTGTCAGGTCCATGAAGGTGCTCGATGGGATAGTCTTTATATTCTCCGCAGTGGAAGGGGTTCAACCACAATCCGAAGCAAACTGGAGGTGGGCGGATAGATTCGGCGTTCCCAGAATTGCCTTTATTAACAAACTAGATAGACTCGGTGCAAGTTTTTACAGGGTTTTTAATGAAATTGAGAAAAAACTAAGCATAAAGCCAGTTGCAATTCAAATCCCCATAGGTGCTGAAGACCAATTTAGAGGAATAGTGGATCTGATGGAGATGAAAGCAATCATCTGGCTAGAAGAGACCCTAGGGGCAAAATACGAGATTGCGGAAATACCTGAGGATTTAATCGCTCAGGCAAACGAGTGGCGCTCAAAGATGGTAGAGGCAATAGTAGAACAAGACGATGAGCTAATGTCTAAGTATTTAGAGGGAGAGGATATAAAAACAGCTGACCTAAAGAGAGTTCTTAGAAAAGCCATAATAGAGAGAAAACTGGTTGCAGTTCTTTGTGGTTCTGCTTTTAAAAACAAAGGGGTTCAACCACTTCTTGATGCAGTAGTGGATTACTTGCCTTCACCTCTGGATGTTCCGCCAGTAAGTGGCACAAACCCAAAAACTCAGGAAGAAGAGAACAGAATGCCAGAAGATGACGCGCCTTTCTGCGGTTATGTTTTCAAGGTAATGAGTGACCCATACGCAGGTCAGCTAACATACTTTAGGGTTTTTTCAGGTAAAGTCCTTGCGGGTTCTTATGTAATTAATGTTACTAAAGATAAAAAAGAGCGCATAGGAAGGCTTTTGCTAATGCACGCAAACTCCAGAGAAGATGTTCAAGAAGCGTCTGCGGGTGAGATAGTTGCTGCAGTAGGACTTGATGCAACGACCGGAGACACTCTTTGTGACGAAAAAAATCAAATACTCCTTGAAAAGCTCGAGTTTCCAGAGCCTGTCATATCTATGGCAATAGAACCAAAAACCAAAAAAGACCAGGAAAAGCTATCTCAGGTGCTAAATAAGTTTATGAAAGAAGACCCGACATTTAGAGCGACTGCAGATCAGGAAACTGGTCAGACTCTTATTCACGGTATGGGAGAGCTTCACCTTGAGATTATCGTCGATAGAATGAGAAGGGAATACGGTATAGAGGTAACCGTAGGAAAACCACAGGTAGCATATAAAGAAACAATCAAATCCAAAGTAGTAGCAGAGGGTAAATTCATACGTCAGACAGGTGGTAGAGGACAATACGGCCACGCAGTTATCGAGGTAGAGCCCCTTGAGAGGGGTAAAGGATTCATTTTCGAGAATGCTATTGTGGGCGGAATAATTCCTAAAGAATACATACCAGCTGTTGAAGAGGGTATAAAAGAGGCTATGCAAAACGGGGTTTTGGCAAACTTCCCTGTGGTAGATGTGAAAGTAAAACTGTTTGATGGTTCTTTCCACGAGGTTGACTCTTCAGAGATGGCTTTTAAAATTGCTGGCTCGATTGCCTTCAAAGAAGCTGCCAAAAAGGCAGGTCTTGCCCTTCTTGAGCCAATAATGGAGGTAGAGGTTGAAACACCTGATGATTATGTCGGGGATGTCATAGGAGACCTAAACTCAAGGAGGGGCAGGATAATGGGGATGGAAAATAAGGGCATAATAACCGCTATAAAAGCTCATGTCCCACTTGCGGAAATGTTTGGTTATGCAACTACTCTAAGGAGCTTGACACAGGGAAGAGGAACATTTATAATGAAATTTTCCCATTATGAGGAAGCTCCTCAAAGTGTTACTGAACAGGTAGTTGGTGAAAGAATGGCAACAAAATAGGAGGTTTTTCAAATGGCCAAGGAAAAATTCGTCCGTGAAAAGGAACACGTCAATGTTGGAACTATAGGACACGTAGACCATGGCAAGTCTACGCTGACTTCTGCAATAACCTGCGTTCTTGGCAAAGGTGTGCTTGAAGGAGGCAGATCCAAATGCATGCGCTATGAAGAAATAGACAAAGCACCAGAAGAGAAAGAAAGAGGCATCACCATAAACATCACCCATGTTGAATACGAAACGCCCAAAAGACAC
>JBCNVD010000014.1:0-62149 GCA_039630345.1 Aquificaceae bacterium | reverse complement strand
GCCTCTTGCGGATGCTTCAAAGACGCACTTTTCAAAGTCTATGTTCTCTTTGTCAAAACTTGCCAGCCTTACAGATAACTTAAATCTCTCCTCAAGATTCATCTAAATGCCTCTTAATCTTGGTGTTTTCTTCATCAGGTTCCTAATGCTTTCCAATCCTTCTGCACTTTCCAAAGCAAGAGAGAGCTCAGTCTGATTATTTTTTAAGCTTTCTAAGATTAAGTCGATATTTTTTATTTTCATTTTAAGAATCTCTGGGGGAATCTCTTCGAGTCTACCTTGCTTTATCTTTTCTACTAACTCCACTAGCTCTGGCGTTAGGTCTATTGAGTTTGGCTCATATCCTGTATCGATAAAATACTTTAAAATAGCCATCTGGCTGTATGTAAGCGAGTGATTTTCTTTTTCTGGTGTTTTTGTTTTTTTCAGTCTGTTTGCAAGGATAGTTACCGGCAGGTTGGTAATTTTTGCAATCTCAGATATATAAGAAAACGCAGAAATTTCGTCTTTTAAACACTCACACAAACTTAAAAATTCGTCTATTAAATTTTTGTTTCCATTTTTTATCTCCTCAATCATAACTTCAAAGGGATTTTTTGGTTTTATTAATAGCTCTTTTAAGAGGTTTGTGTCTTTCCTTGATAGCGAATCAGGGTCTTCGCCCGGAGGTAAACTGACATATAAAACCTCTATGCCTTGAGAGAGTAGCTGGCATATTGCGCTTTTTGACGCTCTTTTGCCAGCTTCGTCCCCATCAAACATCACTATAACTTTTTTAGCAATGCTTGATAGAAGTTTTGCCTGATTGGATGTTAGCGAAGTGCCAAGGGGAGCCAATGCATTTCTAAACCCTGATTGGTGCAAACTTATAACATCCATATACCCTTCAACCAAAAGCGCTGTTTTTTCCTCTTTTATGTATTCAATTGCCTGATAAAGACCAAAGAGCTGTTTGCTCTTTTGAAAAACTTCAGATTCTGAAGAGTTTAGGTATTTTGGCTCTGAGTTATCAATGCTTCTTGCGCCAAATCCGATGACATTTCCTTTTATGTCAAAAATCGGAATAATTAGTCTGTTTCTAAAAAGGTCTCTTAGCTGACCATCAGGGAGCTTTATCAGGTTATTGGTTTTTAAATAAGCGTCAATTAAATTAGCTTCTCTCAGGGTTTTTATTAAAGAGGAGTTTTTTGGGCTAAAACCAAGACCAAACCTCTTTGCAAACTTCGATGTTATATTTCTTGAGGCAAGGTAATCAAGCGCCTCTTTGGATTTTGAAAGCTCTTCCTGGTAAAATTCGTTTACAAGAGAGAGCGCCCTTAAAACCTCCGGGTCTTTTTCTTTCGGACGCTTAATTAAGGGCAGGTTATACTTTATTGCAAGCTTTTCATAGGCTTCTAAATATCCAATGCCCTCGTAAAGCGAGACAAATTTGATTGCATCCCCGCCAACACCGCATCCAAAGCATTTGAAAATACCTCTTGAAGGCGATACAAAAAGCGAAGGCGTGTCATCCTTGTGAAAAGGGCAGTTTGCGCTGTAGCTGTTGCCGGTTTTTTTAAGAGGTATGTAAGAGCTGATTACCTCTACTATATCTATTTTTTTGAGAATGTCTTTCATTGTAGTCTTCTTATAAGCTCAAGGCAGGTTCTTGTGCCAAATCCGGAAGCTCCTTTTGAGTAATAGCCCCACTCTTCCCTCGCATGCGCAGGTCCTGCTATGTCTAGATGAGCCCATTTTATGCCTTCTTTGATAAATTCCTGTAAAAACATCGCTGCTGTTATAGCACCTCCGTATCGCCCTCCTGTATTGACAACATCCGCATCACATCTTTTGATTTTTTCCCTGAGTTTTTCATCGTCAAGCGGAAGTTCCCATAGCCTTTCGCCTGTAAATTTTGAAACTTCTTTCAAAAGCCCTGAGAGTTCTGGATCGTTGCTAAAGAGTCCTGCGGTATATTCCCCGAGCGCTACCATACAAGCACCAGTGAGTGTTGCAAGGTCTATAACCTTTGAAACGCCAAGCTCGCAGGCATAGCTCAAAGCGTCTGCAAGCGTTACCCTGCCCTCTGCGTCTGTGTTATCAATTTCTATGTATTTTCCGTTTTTTGCCCTTATTATGTCGTCGGGTCTATAGGCTCTTCCAGAGGGCATATTTTCAGTGGCTGCAAAAATGGCGTGAACCTCGACATTTGCGCCTAGCTGTGGAAGTGCCTTTACAACCCCAAGAACTGCGCAGGCGCCTGATTTATCAAACTTCATCCCGCGCATGTATTCGCCTGTTTTGATATTTAATCCCCCGCTATCAAAAGTAAGAGCCTTACCGACAAGGGCTATTTTGTCTTTTGGATTTTGGGGTTTGTAAGCTATATGAACAAGTCTTGGCGGGGTCTCTGAGCCTTTTCCAACACTTAAAATGGCGTTCATTCCCATCCTTTCAAGCTCTTTTTCGTCAAAAACTTTACACTCAAGCGCTAAATCTTTCGAAAGCTCCAGAGCTCTTTCTGCCAGAGTAACTGGATTAATGACATTAGGTGGCTCGTTTGCCAAATCTCTTGCAAACATCTGGGCTTTTGCAAACAAAATACCCAGATTAAAAGCTTTTTCTTCCTCAGTCAGGATGTAAATCGTCTCTGGCATTTTGCTTTCGTTTTTGCTTTTGTATTCTTCAAAGCTATAAAGCCCAAGCTGTGCGCCCTCTACGAGAGCTCTAAGATGGTCAAAGTCTTTGTCTTGAGCGTCTATTGCGACTTTTTCAGGTCCTGATTTTCTAAGGCTTTTTGTAAGATTTGCTGAAACTCTCCTTAGTTTATCCGCAGTTAGCTCGGCTCTTTTTCCAAGACCACAAAGATAAACAGCGCCATACTCTTCTACATTGAGTTTTAGTATTGCTGATTCTTTGGCTTTGTAGCGCTCTAAAGATGCCAGTTCTCTAAGCTTTTTCAGGGCAGACTCTTTTAGCCCTGCTTTAATCTCTTCGTCTTCAAAGACAAAGATGGCAACTGGAATGTTTATTTCGTCCGCCTTTGCTTTGAGTATTTCTATCCTCATAAGGGAATTATACCTGTTGACAACATGGACTTTTGATGTTTTAATCTATGCTAATCTCAAGGAGGTGAAAGGTTATGAGAAAGCTTGCAAGCCTTGTAGCAGTGGCGATTGCGGCAATGGTTTTGGTTTCTTGCCAGCAAAAGCCGGCTGAGCAACCACCCGCGGAGCAGCAACCAGCACCAGCTGCACCTCAACCCCCACCAGCACCAGCTCAACCAGCTGAGCAGCAGCAGCAACCAGCTGAGCAACAACAGCCTGCAGGAGATCAACAACAACAACAGCAGCAACAACAGCAGCAACAGCAACAGCCTGCAGGCGAGCAAAAGAAGTAATTAAATCATGATGGGCCCTATAGGGCCCTTAGCGGTAGATAAAGATGTATGCTGTTATTCAAACAGGCGGAAAACAATATAGGGTAAACGAAGGCTCCATACTTGAGGTTGAAAAGCTTAGTTACCAGATAGGTCAGGAGCTTGAGCTAAAGCCCCTTGCTATATTTTCTGAAAAGGGCATTAACCTGCGCTCAGGCAAGGTATTGGCAAAGGTGCTAAAGCACTCAAAATCTAAAAAGGTTTTGGTTTTTAAATTCAGAGCCAAGAAAAACTACAAGCGCCTGAGGGGTCATAGGCAGGAGCTAACTACCATCAAAATAGAGAAAATTCTGGAGGATTAAATATGGCATCAAAGGCAAGCGGAGGTTCAACAAGAAACGGCAGAGACAGCACATCCAAACGGCTTGGGGTGAAAAGGCACGATGGACAAATAGTAAAAGCCGGCACCATAATAGTTCGCCAAAGGGGCACAAAAATCTACCCGGGTAAAAACGTCGGCATGGGCTCTGACTTTACGCTCTTTGCGCTCATAGAGGGAATAGTTAGATTTGAAACAAGGCGTGGCAAAAAGCTAGCAAGCGTTGTCCCTATAGGCGCGTAAGTTTATCCAGCCCTCTATAGCCTGCTATATCCATGATCAAAGAGGCCAAGCTCCTTATTTCGCTCTGGGCGCTTTCGCTCAGTCTAAGACTTAAAAAGTTATCCAGCGAGATTCTTGGAACTGTCCAGTAAAACCTGGTTTTTAAAGACAGTGGCAAAACCCCTCTTGCTATCTCTCTGGCTGTGCCCATAGATAGCATTTTGTTGTAGATATTTAGAGCTCTATCGGTGATGGATTTTATCTCCCCAATTAAGTCCTTTGAGATTTCTTCGGGCAGATATTCTTCTAAAGATGCCTGTTTGTTTAATTTAGATTGAACTCTTAGAGCTTTTGGGATATAAAACTCTGGCTCTATGCTTGTGTATCTCCTGCTAAGTTCGTTAAAACTTCCGAATCTATGCCTTTGCCACTGACGGGCGACAAACAGGGGGCACTCAATTATAAAAGTGTAAGTATCCATCTTTGAATTTAGTTCGAGCTTATCAACGAGTCCTACCCATCCGCATTCTGCGGTCTTTTTTTCCCTTATGTAGCTTTCGTCTTTTGAGTATTCTTCTGGGGTTTTGCCATTTATTATCGAATAAGTTGCCGGGAGTTTTTCTTTCAGGGCAAGGTGGATATCCTCAGGGATCAAATCAAAGAGGTTTAAAAACTGCCTAAAGTTGAGCCAGATATATCCTTCAGAGTAGTGGATGTTTATTGCAGGGTTTTGAGCCCTTTTTAAGATGTCTATGTATTCTTCCCACTGTGCGTTGAAGGCTATGATGATGTGCTCAAAAGGGGATGCGTGGCGGTTTTTGTATAGGTAGCTTATTAGTTTTATGTCGCGCTCTTTGTCTATTATTTCGTCTTTGGCGAAAGAAACCCTGGCACAGCGCACTATGCGCTGGTCAGAGCCCATGATGTGTACTTCTTTGCGGGCTGAAAGCCCGCGCTTTATGATATTCACTTTTATAATTTTAATCCCATGCTTGATTATTCAAAAAGCCTTAATTTGCCCCGCACGGACTTTCCTATGAAGGCAAACTTGCCAAAGAGAGAGCCAGAGATTGCAAAAAACTGGGAGGGGCTTTATGAGGAGCTCTCTATGGATAAAAGCAGGGAGATGTTTGTTTTGCACGATGGGCCGCCTTATGCAAATGGACACATCCATGTCGGGCATGTGCTAAATAAGGTGCTAAAGGATGTTATTTTGAAGTTTAAGGTGCTTTCGGGGTTTAGACCCCACTTTGTGCCAGGGTGGGACTGTCATGGGCTTCCTATAGAGCAACAGGTTGAGAAGCTTCTTGCAAATGAAGGCTTAAGCAAAGAGTCGGTGGGGAAGCTGGAATTTAGAAAGCGTTGCAGGGAGTTTGCGCTCTCTTTTGTAAACATCCAGAGAGAAGAGTTTAAGCGCCTTGGAATTTTGGCAGATTGGTCAAATCCATACCTGACGATGGATCCAAGGTTTCAATCTCAGGAAATTCGCGAGCTTGGAAGGGTATTTAAAAACGGGCTTGTAGTAAGGAGCAAAAAACCAGTTTATTGGTGCATTTATGACAAAACCGCAGAGGCAGAGGCCGAGGTTGAATACCACATAAAAAAAGACCCAAGCATTTATGTTAAATTCCCTACACTTTCGGGCGAGCATCTACTAATATGGACCACAACCCCATGGACATTGCCTGCAAACATGGGGGTTATGGTAGGGGAGGATTTTGAATATGTGGTTTTTGATACGCCAAATCACGGAACTTTGATATTTGCACTTGAGGCTCTTGAGAGACTTAAATCAGAACTTGGATTGGAGGGCAGGGTTTTGAAAGTTTTAAAAGGGGCTGATTTAGTTGGTAGCAAATACATAAGCCCAATAAGCGGTCAGGTGGCCAGGGTTTACCCTTCAGAGTTTGTAGAACTTGAGACCGGAAGTGGACTGGTTCATATGGCACCCGGGCATGGTCGTGAGGATTATGTGGTTGGGCGAAGGTTTTCAATTGAGCCTTTTGCCCCGGTGGACGATGAGGGGAGATTTATAAATGATGTCCCTGAGTTTTTAAAAGGGCTGAGGGTTTTTGACGCAAACAGAGAGATTATAGAGTTTTTAAAGGCAAAGGGTCTTTTGCTACATCAAGGACAGATAGAGCACTCATATCCACATTGCTGGAGGTGTAAAAACCCGGTTATTTTCAGGGCTACCTCCCAGTGGTTTATATCGCTGGATGTAGAGGGCTTTAGAGAAAAACTCCTTAAAGAGACTCAAGAAGTTAGCTGGATACCAAGTAGCGGGCAAAACCGGATAAGATCAATGATTGAAGTAAGGCCAGATTGGTGCATTTCCCGCCAGAGGTTCTGGGGGGTTCCTATAACTGTTTTGTATTGTAGTTCCTGCAATCATATTATCAGCGATGAGTGGCTTTTTGAAAAGGTTGCAAATCTTGTAGAGAGTAATCCCCTTGGTGCGGATATCTGGTTTGAGTTAAAGGTAGAAGATTTGCTCCCTGAAGGCTTTGAATGTCCAAAGTGCGGAAGCAGGCACTTTTATAAAGAGGAAGATATTCTGGATGTTTGGTTTGACTCAGGCTCTTCCCATGCTTTTGTCCTGAGAAAATCAGGCATAGAAAAAGCAGATTTGTATCTTGAGGGTTCAGACCAGCATAGAGGCTGGTTTCAGGCTTCCTTGCTTGAATCTGTTGCAAGTTATGGCAAAGCCCCTTATAAGGCAGTTTTGACTCACGGATTTGTGGTTGATGAAAATGGGAGAAAGATGTCAAAGTCGCTTGGAAATGTCGTTGCTCCATCTGAGGTTATATCTTCCCTTGGGGCTGATATACTAAGGCTCTGGTGCGTATCTGAAGACTACACTCAGGATGTAAAACTTGGTAAAAACGTCCTGCATCAAATTACTGAAGATTACAAAAAGATAAGAAACACAATAAGATTTGCTCTTGGCAATTTATATGATTTTGACATAACTCAGGCTGTTGAATTTAGCAGAATGCATCACTTTGACAGATGGATAGTATCCACCCTTCAGGATTTTTTAAAAGATATACATGAGGCTTATGATAGCTATCTTTTACAAAGAGTATATCACAGGGTCAGGAACTTTTGCTCTATAGAACTCTCAAGTATTTACTTTGATATAGTAAAAGACAGGTTATATGTATCTGAATTGGATAGTTTTGAAAGAAAAAGCGCGCAAAGCGCGATTTATTTAATATCCGAAGCACTCATATGCACAATTGCCCCTTTTCTTAGCTTTACCGCGGAAGAAGCATGGCAACACTTAAGAGCGGTTAATAGCTCCCTGCCAAGGAGCGTATTTCTCCATAAGTTGCCAGGAGCTTCTGAAGATTTAAAAGACAATGATTTGTTAAGAGATTATCAGGAGCTTTTTAAGATAAGAGAGGCGGTTTTAAAGTCGCTTGAGCTTGCCAGAAGAGATAAACTCATAAACCACTCTTATGAGGCCAAAGTTTATCTGTCTGGTAATGTAGCAGTTATTGAGAAGTATTTTGATTATATAAATCACTTTCTTGGCGTTAGTAAAGTTGAGCTATCAAGAGGGGGAAATTACATAAACTATGAGAAAGATATTGATATATCAGCCGGGGTAGATAGAGTAAACGGACATAAGTGTCCGCGTTGCTGGATGTATTATTACGAAGAAGAGTTTGAGGGAGAGGTTTGCAGACGCTGTGCAAGGGCTTTAGAGAAGCTATATGAAAGACCTTGAAGGGCGAATCCTTGAAATTTTGTCCAAAAAGGGCATCCTTCACTTTGAAGAGCTTATGCGATTTTTGGGTCTTGAGGGAAACCAGAGAAAGACTTTAAAAAAAACTTTAAGAGCCTTAAGAAAGAGCGGAAAAGTTGTTGTGGAGAAGGGCAAATTTAGAACCGAGCAGTCTCAACATTTTATTGGGAAAGTCCTTGCTTATCAGGGCGGATTTGGCTTTTTGCAAATCGGTAAAGATATAAAAGACATTTACATACCCCCTTTTGAGATGAACAGGGTTTTTGATGGGGATTTAGTAAGTGCAAAGGCTGTAATTTTCAGGGGTAAAACAGAAGCCAGGATTTTAAAGGTATTAAAAAGAGCGAGAAAGGAGATTACCTGCTCTTTACTAAAGACAGAAAGTGGCTGTTTTGCTGTCCCTGTTGGTCACAGTCCTCATCAGAAGATTCAGATATCCAAATCCTTTTGTTCAAAATTAAAAGAGGGTACTTTGCTTGTTGTTAAACTTGGCAGATTTTATAAAAAACTGGGTTTTTTCACAGGTAGCGTCAAAGAGGTCCTTGGTCATCCACAGGAACAAAACCTTATATTAGAACTGATTATCAGGAAATACAATCTCAGGGTCAAATATCCCCAGGAGGCTCTTGAGGAGATAGAGTCTTTAGAGTTTGATATAGAAAAAGAGCTATCCAAAAGGCGGGATTTGAGAGACCAGCTTTGCTTTACCATAGACCCGCCAAGCGCAAAAGATTTTGACGACGCTGTAGGGATTGAGAAGCTAGGTAATGGCTATAGACTCTTTGTGCATATTGCGGATGTTTCTGCTTTCGTAGAAGAAAATAGTGCCATTGACAAAGAAGCCCTTGCGCGCGGGTTTACCTTTTACTTGCCCGGCAGAGCCCTGCATATGCTACCTGAAAAGCTCTCTTCGGATCTTTGTAGCCTTGTGCCTAATCTTCCAAGGCTTGCGATGACATGCGAGATGGAATTTGACAATGGTGGAAACCTAAGAAGCTACGAGCTATATCAAAGCGTAATAGTAAGCAAAGCACGCCTAACTTACGACCAGGCTCTTGAGATTTTACTAAATAGTGAAAAAGAGCCTGTGAGCGGAATTTCACAAAGTCTTAGGATTATGGAGGATTTGTATCGTTTGCTTTCGCATAGAAGATGGGAAAGAGGGAGCATCGATTTTGACCTTCCTGAGACTGAGTTGATTGTAGATGAATTCGGGGAAGTGGTCGCAGTAGAGCCATATCAGCGCCACATAACCCACAGAATAATCGAGCAGTTTATGGTTCAATGCAACGAAGTTGTCGCAATGCACCTTTTAAAGTCTGGATATCCATGTCTTTTTAGAGTTCACGAGCAGCCAGATCCGGAAAAGGTTCAAAAGCTGATAGAAATTCTATCAGGTCTTGGATATAGAGCAGAGACAGCTACTTTGCAATCGAGGTTTTTTCAAAAAATCCTGGAAGACTTTGAATCAAGGCCAGAAGAGAACCTGGTGAGGTTTTTAACCCTTCGTTCTATGAAAAGAGCTCATTATTCGCCGCATAATGTCGGGCATTTTGGTTTAGCCAGCGAGCACTACACTCACTTTACCTCGCCGATTAGAAGATATGCAGACCTTGTTGTCCATAGACTCGTTAAAAAGTCTCTTGAAAAAGAGCAAATAGATTTTAAAAAAGTAATTTATCAGCTTGAATCTCTTGGAGAGCATCTTTCTCTTCAAGAAAAGTTATCAGAAGATGCAGAAAGAGAAGCCATAGACAGATTAAAAGTTAGGTTTATGAGGGCTTATGTAGGTTACGAATTTGACGGCATTATTACAGGGGTTATCCCGTCGGGATTTTTCGTAGAAATTAGCCAGTTTCTTGTTGAAGGGCTTGTTAATATATCTACTCTCAAAAACGACCATTATCTATTTGATGAACCTGCGCATCGCCTTGTTGGAGTTCGCTCTGGAAAGGTCTTTCGTCTTGGCGATAGGGTTAGAGTTCTTGTCGCTGGTATAAACGAAGAGAGAGCAAAACTTGAGCTTATGCTCGTTTAGTCTTTTTTCCAGCTTTTAGCTATAGATAGCTCTACCTCGATAGGGACATTTTTCAAAATTCTTGAACCTGCATCCAGCATGGCTTCTTTTAAGTTTTCCGAGACAATATCTGCTTTATCTTCTGGGCATTCTACCACGATCTCGTCGTGAACTAAATTTATAACCTTTGCCCTATCCTGGTCTTTTCTCCTAAAGAGCACTACAGACAGCTTAAGAAGGTCTGCGCCTGTGCCCTGAATTGGATAATTAACCGCATCAGGAAATGTCTGGGCAATGTAATACCTCCCAAGAAGTGTTTGACCTCTGATATGTCCATGCTCTTTGAGTTGTGTTTTGACCTTTTCATGCCATTGTTTAATGGCGTTATAGTGTGCAAAAAATCCCTCACGAAGGCGCTGGGCATCTGTTTGGGATAGCTTAACCCCGTAAGTGCGTGCGTATTCAACCAGTCCTTTTGCGGATATGCCGTAGATGAGCCCAAAGTTAACCGCTTTTGCAAGCTGTCGCTCCTGCTTTGAAATATCAGAAGCTGGCTTTGATAGCAATATACTTGCGGTGTATCTGTGTAAGTCAATGCCCTCTTTGAGGGCTCTTAGCATCTTATCTTCGCCAACATATTCGCAGGCAATCCTTAGCTCAATTTGAGAAAAGTCTGCCACAACTAGTATGTTCCCGTTATTTGCTTGAAATATGTGTCTTAAATCTCTTGATATGTTTTGCACATTTGGGTTATAACTAGACATCCTGCCAGTTATTGCCCCTATTTGCTTAAATTCAGGGTAGATTCTGCCATTTTTTAGGTTTTGCTTTATTTCCTGAAGTTTTTCTATGCTCTTTTTAGAGCTCCTTATTTCCAAAAGGCTCTCTATTGCAGGGATATCTATGTGCTGGGCAAGGGCTTTATCATCAGTTGATACATTTCCCTTTTCTGTCTTTGGCAAATCCAGTTTTAGTTTTTTTGTGAAAAGCTCAGATAGTTGCTTTGGAGAAAAAGGGTCAACTCTATGAAGGCTTATAAAGTTCATAACTTTTTTGTTAAGGCTTTTACTAAGCTCTTGAGTTAGTCTTTCAAGCTCCTGTTCGTTTATTGGTATACCATTCATTTCAAGAAGGGTTATCTCCTTTACAAAAGCCATTTCAACGGCTACAGCGGGATTTTTAATATCAAAGACTTGAGCTTCAGGGATTTCTTTCAAATTTATGCCGTTTTCTGAAATATTATTTAGCTTTGAATTAAGAACCGGGAAGAGCTCTCTTACCAAAATAACATCGTTTGCAGCATACTCTAGCTGTTCTCTTGTTAGATTTTTCATGCTCCAGTCAGATAGCTGAAGGCTTTTGTCTACAATTTTGCCAAGATGCTCGCGCGCTACTTCTCTTAAAGAAGCCCTCTTTACATGCTCTTCTCCCCCAAGTAGTTGATGGGCTATCATCGTATCATAAGTAGCAAGTGGCTTAATACCCTCCTCAAGTAAAAACCTCAGGTCAAACTTCAGGTTATGCCCAACCACCCCGCTATTTTTTAAGAGCTCTCTTATAGTCTCCAGAGCCTGTTTGCCAAGCTCAAAAACATCTATAATATAAACTTCTCCTTCTTTTGCGCTTACTTGAAAGAGTCTGAGCTTTGAAGCCCCTACTTCTGTGTCTATAAATAATACCTTCTCTCCAGAGAGCTCTTGCAGGACCTTTTTTAAATCTTCTGGTTCTATAATGTAGCGAAACTGCATTCTTTAACCTCTAAAATCATCGCAACTTCATCACAGGAGGGAAACTTAACGCAATTAACACATTCTCCCCATACCTTATGGGGCAAAAAAGACTTTTCCACAATTTTAAAACCAAATCTTTCAAAAAAACTAACTGCATACGTAAGAACAAAAACCTTCTTTATGCCAAGCTCACTGGCTTCTTTTAATGATGCTATTATGAGCGCACTGCCTATGCCCTTGCCGTAGTGCTCTTCCTTTACCGCAAGGCTCTTTATCTCTGCAAGGTCTTCCCAAACTATATGCAAAGCACAGCATCCAAGGATGCTCTCCTGAACATCCACCACCCAGAAATCCCTGATGTTTTCGTAAATAGAGCTAAGACTTCTACCAAGCAAGATTCCACGAGGGGCATAGTAATTTACAAGACTATATATCTGCCCCGCATCCGAAGGCAGAGCTTTTCTGGTATTTACCACGGTAAAAATATTAAGGTATTTCAAAGCCAGCTATTTGGCCAATTTTTTCATAAAAGTCTCTGAAAGAGACCCCAACGCAGTCTGGGTTATCTATATATGTCTCCCCATCTGCGATAAGTCCTGCTATACTAAAAGCCATCGCAACCCTGTGGTCTGAAAAAGTTTCTATATAAGCCCCTTTTAGACTCTCTACCCCCTCAATTTCAAACCCGTCTTCTAGTTCTTCAATGTCTGCCCCCATCGCTCTCAGGTTTTTCACAATGGCCTTTATTCTATCGCTCTCTTTCACTCTTAGCTCTTTTGCGCCTCTGACAGCAGAGCTACCTTTTGCAACCGCCATCAAGACAGCCAGCATCACAATCTCGTCAATCATCCTTGGGACTTCTTCTGGTTTTACCTCAACTGCTTTTAATCTCCCGCTATATTCCACTCTTATATCCCCAACTATGTCCCCAAATTCCTCTCTGACATTCTCAAAGGCGACTTTTGCCCCCATCTGACTTAGCTTTTCAAAAAAGCCAATTCTTGTTTTATTTAGTAAAACGCGCCGAAGGCGCAAATTAGACCCCTCTATAAGCGCCGCAGCGCTTGCTAAAAATGCAGCAGAGGATGGGTCTGCGGGACAAACTATGTCAAACCCGGGCACTATTTGGCCTCCTTCAAGCTCCACATAGTACCCTTCTCTCTCTTGCGCTGTTTTAATTTTTAGCCCAAGAAAGCCAAGCATTCTCTCTGTGTGGTCTCTTGATAAGATGGGCTCAAAAACCCTGATGTTTCCCTCAGCCCCAAGGCCTGCAAGAATGATGGAAGATTTTACCTGCGCGGAAGCGCGCTTATTTTCAAATTCTATGCCTTTTAGTCTTCCTCCCCTTATAGCCATGGGGAGAGACCTTCCTCCCCCTCTTGCATCTATTTGTGCTCCCATTTGCCTAAGAGGCTCTATCACCCTATCCATAGGGCGCTTCCTGAGACTTTCATCTCCTGTCATTACGCTGAAAAAGTTCTGAGTTGATAAAATCCCTGCAATTAATCTTGCGCTTGTGCCTGAATTTTTGGCATCCAGAATATCTTTAGGCTCTTGAAATTGCATATTCTTGCCCTGAATTATGAGTTTTTTGTCCTCTATAGTTGCCTCTGTGCCTATGGAGATTAAAATTTCAAGAGTCGCTCTTGTGTCGTGAGAATCTAGCCAGTTTCTTATTTCGCTCTTGCCCTTTGCGCAGGAAGCTAGCATAATTGCCCTGTGAGTGATGGATTTATCAGCAGGCAAGTCAATCTCGCCAGTTAAAGGTCTTTTTAATCTTGATATCTTTAGAGGTTTTGCACTATACTGCATGCAAAAGCCCCCGCAAAGGCGCTTTTGATGACAAATGGCTCTAGCTTCACCTTTATAAATCCTTTGGTCTCTAATAGCTCTTCTTCAGAAGAGTCCAGCCCCCCCTCCGGTCCTACAAAGATGCTTATTTCCTGGGTAGGCTCTAGATTCTTAATCCCTGCTTTGGCATTTAGGCTAAGTGCTATTCCCTGTCCCTTTGGAGATATATCCTCTAACTTTATAGGCTCTTTGATATAAAGAGGCTCGCTCCTTTCGCATTGTTGCATACTTGCAAGCGCTATTCTCTGCCAGCGAAGCAATCTTTTATCAATCTGGACTTTCGGGCTAATTCCTCTCTTTACAAAAACCGGTATTAGCTCTTTTGCCCCTGCTTGACTCAGCACATCAATTGCAACATCCATAAACCTCAAATCTTCCGTAATTGCCTGAAATACAGCTATTTGTCTTTTTGCCTCCCTTTTGCCTAAACTTTCAATCGTTTCAAAAAGCACATAATCTTTGGCCAGCTTTATAAGTTTGCACCTAAAGAGCTCGCCCTCTACTATTAATTTACATTCATCCCCCCTTTTAAATCTCAGAGCTCTTATGTGCTTTAGCCTATCCCCCTCTACTTTTACGTATTTACCTTCCCTTGCGCCCCCTAAGATTGCGCTCAAGAAGTTCCGGCTATGGAATCTTTTAGTTCTTTTGCGGGTTTGAAGCTAATAACCTTCCTTGCAGGTATCAAAAGCTCCGCTCCTGTTTGCGGGTTTCTGCCTTTGCGCTCTGCTCTTTGCTTTACTGTAAATATCCCAAGCCCCGGTATTGCGACTCTCTCTCCGCGCTTTAGAGACTCAGCGATGGAGTTGATAACCTCTTGCAAGGCAGCTTCCGCTTGCTTTTTCTTAATGCCAGCACCCTTTGAGATAGAAGATATAAGCTCAGCTTTGGTCATGGTTTCCCTCCATATCAGGAATTTTCAAGGCTTATAATATTAAAGCCTAAAAATCAAAAATGCAAGAGATAAAGCTATCTACATACAATGTCAACTCCGTAAGGGCAAGAAAAGAGCTCCTCTTTTCCTGGATAGAGAGAGAATTTCCACACATCCTGTGTCTTCAAGAAACTAAAGTTTTAGACTCTGACTTTCCCTTTGAAGAGTTCAAAAAACTGGGATACGAATGCTTTACAAACGGTCAAAAGGGTTATAATGGCGTTGCAATATGCACTAAACTGCCATGCTCTCAACCAATAACCAAAACAGGCTTCAAAACTCTGGATGCGCAAAGCAGGTTTATAGCTTTAAATATCAATAACATCTGGATTCTGAATTGCTATTTTCCCCATGGAGATGTGCGGGGTAGTGAAAAATTCCAGTTCAAGCTCAGTTTTTATGATGAGTTTTTAAAATACCTTCAGGATAATTTCAGCAAAGACTCAGACCTTTTGCTGGTAGGAGATATGAATGTTGCTATGGAAGACATAGATATTTATGACCCTTCGCTGTTTGTGGACGCTGTTTGTGCAATGCCAGAAGAGCGCCAGGCTCTAAAGGCGGTTATTGACTGGGGACTTATAGACACTTTTAGAGCTCTTAACCCTTCAGAACCAGGATATACATGGTGGGAATACGGCGCTGCTATCTGGAAAAACCAGGGACTAAGGATTGATTATATCCTCTCAACCAGAAGTCTTTTTAAGAATTTTTCAAAGGTCTGGGTGGACCTCTGGGCAAGGAAAAAGCGCCAGCCAAAGCCCTCTGACCATGCCCCTTTAGTTGCTATACTTACGCTATGAAAGGAATAATCTTTGCTATTCTCACTAGCTTTATGTGGGGAATTTCTCCAATTCTTTTCAAGCTGGGTCTAAAAGGGCAGGTAAATACAGTCCTTGCGCTGTTTATACACAATCTAAGTGCTGGTCTTTTGGCCCTTGGAATTCTTGCTCTCTATGTAAGGTCATTTGATATACCGATTAACCAGCTATTTATTTTAGCATCTGGTGGTATTGTAGCCGGTTTTCTTGGGCTTTATTTTTATTTCAAATCTGTCTCGAATGCTCCAATTAGCGTTGTTGCCCCTATAGTTGCGTCTTCTCCTCTGTGGTCTTCCTTGCTGGCTGTCTTGATATTTGGCGAAAGCATGAGCCTTAAAAAACTTACAGGTATTATATTTGTCGTCTCTGGCATTATTATTTTGAGCCTAGAGAGATGATACTCCCGCTCTTTGCGGGTTTGGCTCTATCACTTCCTTTTTTAAGTAATTATCTGTGGTTTTTTCTCTTTATAGGGCTTTTTTTTCTGTTGCAAATTAGGAGCTACTTTGGTTTTTTGCTGGCGGGTTTTTGGTTTTTTGTCTTTAGTCTTAATTGTTCTTATTTGCCTGCTGTGAAGTATGGCGGGATAAGCCCTATTTTATTTGTTTTGCTCTTTGTTTTGCTTTGTATTTTTTTAAGTATCTATCAATTTGGGCTTGCAAGGGTGTTTGGCCCAAAAATTGCCATACTCATCCTGCCACTTTCAGAGCTCTTTAGGTCTTACTTTCCCTATGGTGGCTTTCCATGGCTTATTTTTGGGAAGATTGTTGCCAATATACCTTTATTTAAGCATAGCCTTCTTTATGCAGGTGTTTATGTCCAGAGTCTTTTTGTGGTCTCTTTGGTTTATCTAGTCAATAGGGGAAGATTCAAATCTGCGCTTATGCTGGTTTTTTTTATGTCTGGTCTCTCTATGCTGGCAATTTTTGAAAAATCCCTAAACCAATTAGCTACAAAAGAGTTAAAAATTGCCATAGTTCAGCCTGCGGTCTTTCAGCCACTGAGAATAGATATGCAGGCTTATCGCAGGGAAAGTTTTAAAACCATAGAATTAATAGAGAGTGCCGTAGAAACTGATGCGGACATAGTTTTTTTGCCTGAGTCTTCGCTATCTTCTTATTTTTCAGACGAAGATGATTTGCAAATTCAATCCATTTATCAGCTTAGTCTTAAAAAACCCATCGTTATAGGTCTTATAGACATAAGAGAAGGCAAAAGACCATATAATTCAGCATATTTATTTCACCAAGGCAAGGCTATAGACTCTTATGACAAGGTTATGCTTATGCCAATTGGTGAGTTTTTGCCTCCTCCTTTTGAATTTCTGAAAGATACTTTTTCTATAATAGGTGGTCTTGACTACTATCGTGGTAATAACATTAAGCCTTTATCTTTAAATAGTCTTAGGGTTGCAACGCCAATATGCTTTGAAGTCGCTCATCAATCTCTGGTTAGAGAGCTTTCAACAAAGGCGCATTTTGTTGCAGTTTTAACAAATGACGGTTGGTTTGACGACTCTGCCTGCACTCGCCAGCATATCCTTTGGGCAAAGGTAAGAGCTCTTGAGCTTGGCAAGAATGTCCTGTGGGTTAATAATAACGGCTTTAGCGGATATATAAATCCCATGGGAAGATTTTCAAGGTCTTTGTCTTATATGGAGAAGGGGATAATAATACTTACGCTAAGTATCCCAAAATGACGCTTAAGTGGCTACCCAATGCTATTTCTCTTACTCGTCTGGTTTTAAGTCCACTCGTGCTATTTCTTGAGCCTCCTGTTTTGCTGTGGCTTTTTTTCTCCCTTGCTATCTCAGATGCAATAGATGGCTTTCTTGCCAGAGCTTTCAAAGCCGAAACTATGCTGGGCAGGGCAATAGACCCTATTGCAGATAGAGCTATGATACTCTCTGCACTCTATAAAACTGCTGTAATAGAGAATATATTACCTATTTATCTATTTTTTATGGTATTTTTGAGAGATTTTCTTGTTATAATAGGAGCTGCTTTGGTTTTTAAAACCTTCAGGTCCATTCCACAATCTAGACTTTCTGGGAAGTTAGCTACTTTTAGTTTAATAATGTGCATCCTCTTTGCTTTAATTTATCAAAAAAGCAATAACCTTCTGGTTCTAATAGCCACATTCAGCGTGGTCTTTTCTCTCCTTGATTATGCTCTAAAAGTCAAACTTCTTCCTCAATCTAAGGCGGGCTTCCTGAGAATTATCCGAATAGACCCTCCCGCCTATTGATATCCCCTGCTTTAGTTTTAACTCTCCACCTGCAAAGCTCTCTTTTGGACTTTTGAAAGTGCTTGCTTGATACTCCAGAGTTCCTCGCTGACCTAATTCTTTTTTGAGTTTTAGATTTACCCCAATTTCCCCCGATGGGGATATTCCGGGGCTTGCTTCCAATTTAATATCAAGCCCGGTAAGGCGCTGGACCGCCCCTGAAAGTTCAGGAATATTTTGCAAGCCAACCGCTATTAAAGACTCTTCAGAAGAACCTGCCCCTATCAACCTTGCAAGAACCTCTCTCGTGTCCGAAGGCGGTTCGGAGCGTAAAACCACCTTTGGGAACCTTGGATCTCCTATTATGTCCACAATAAGCTTATAATCCGGCAGCGTGCTATTTAAGCTAATAAAGAGCTCTATACCATCTTTCTTAATTTGAGCGCTCCCGCGCTGGATGTAAAAATCCCTTCCGAAATACCTCAGTCTCCCAGATGGAAAGTTTGCTTTTAGTTCATACCCCCCTCTCCATACTTTTCCGCTTAAATTTGCATAGACTTGTCCCTCTGGTAAACTGAGTCTCAAGGGTTCTTTTGAGGAGAGTTCAATCTCATAATCTATCCCGCCCACTTGCCCGGCGTTTAATTTCTGAGCACCCAGCTTTTCTATCTTTATATCCCCACCGCCATGAGATACCTTTGCAATGAGTTTTTTGTTTTTGAAACTCCCTTCAGCCCATGTTAACACTGCTGCCTTTACTCTTTCGTCTCTATAAACCACAGGAACCCTAAAGAGGCGAAAGCTTACGGCATCTTTTTCAAATCGCGCTTGCGCGCTTGATCCTTCTGGACCTTTTAGTTCAAGTCTTCCATCCAGAGCTTTGTCGTATTTAAACTCTAAACTACCGCTCATCGGGATTCCTACAAATCTGGAGCGAAGATTGAGGTCTTTAGAGCTCAAAACCAGATAAGGACGGTTGTTTTTAAATTCTCCAAAAATCCTTATGTTGCCACTTCCTGCAAGTCCTGTCTTGCTCCTTATTATCCCAAGAATGTGCGATAGCTGAATATCTCCATCTACTCTTGCATAAGCCCCTCTTTGACTTAGGCTAAGCTCCACCTCCCCATTTGCCCCATCGCTTAGCTCTCCTTTGATCAAAATAGCCCCGTCTCTGAGTCGGGATTCTCCAAAGGATACTGAAATCAGCGAATATCCTCCAAGAGATGCCCTTAAAGAAAAGGGCCTTAACAAAGCCCTATTTAGAGGACCTTCAAGTGTTATCTCATCTACACTAAGACTCCATAGGTCTCTTCGGGCATTAAAGCCATTAATCTTAATTAGTCCGCCATTATCTGAGAGCCTTCCGGCTAATTTCACAGGAAACTCAAACCCATATATTTGAGAAAACCCGTCAAAGGAAAATCTCATATCATCCGCCTTACCAGAGCCTGATAGCTCTCCTTTTAGACTAAAACCCTCCTTTACCAGAGAGACTCTGGAGTGGAGCTTAAAACCTTCTTTTAATGCATCAAGAGACAGACTCACCTCATCAGAGGATATATTTAAAATAAAGCCTTCATTTGAGACATTTCCTCTTATCAGAGCTCTTTTTATCTCCTGACCGAAAAATTCCAAAGACCCTTCCCCTTTAAAAGAGGGCTTATTATCCATAAGCCCAAGTTCTAACTTCAGGTTTTTTGCCTTGAGATCTCTATATAAAACCCCAAGCTCTAAGTTTCCATCAAGAGAGGTCAATTTTCCCCTCTCAAAGCTGAGATTAATCTCTCCCGATGGTGATAGCGCCTTAAATTCCCTGTAAGAAATTACCTCCCCTTTTGGTATTATCCTTAAACTAAGATTTTGCCCCTCAAAATCCCCAAGAGCTCTAAAGTCCCTGGAGCTTAGACTAAAAGATGTCTTGTTGCCTATGTGACTAAACTCCAAAGAGGCGTTTTTGACCTCAAAGTCCCTTATCTTAAGCCCCTCCATCATCCCTTTGCCTCTTAGACTGATGCTCTTATCAAAAAGCGCACTACCTTCCATCCAGAATCTCAGACCCTCTCTCTCAAGCCCAAAGGTTCTCCATTGCCCGGACAGTGTCCTTTGAGCCACTCTCCCGTCAAATTCTAATTCTTTTGATTGCACATAAACGCGCCCTTCGGGCGCAGGATTTAATCTCCCCCCTCCTCCAAAGCGCAAAAAGCTCAGCTTTAGCTTTTCAACCTCAACAGATGGCGCAAATCCAGAAACTCTCCAGCCCTCTCTTGATAAATTAGCTTCAAGGTTTATCCTTCCTCTTAGTTTTTTATCTAAATTTCCAAGCTCAAAACTATCTGTGTAAATTCTGAGATTTTCTCTCTCAAGGCTGAATCTAAAGTTGCCCCCAAGGGCCAAGAGCTCTCCTTTCAGAGCTCTATCTGAGAATGTCCCTGATAACTTAAAATCTTTCAAAAAGGCTTTTCCATCTGCTTTTAAACTGCCTGATAGATATCCATCCAGCTCTTTTAGCTTTAATTCGCCTTTTGCCTCTAGGTTATCTCTTTTTAATGAAAAAACCCCGCTAAGGCTGTAGTTTTTACCATCCCAGCTTGCGCTTAAATTTGCCTCAGCCCCGGGAGCTGTTAGCCTTGCCTTGCTTATTTGGATAGTTCCATCGTCCTCTATCTGACCATAAAGCTGTGATAGTTCAAAAGTTCTCATATTTATCCATAACAGTGCGTCTTTGAGACTAATTAACCCTCTATTAAGATAAAAATCCTTTACATTTGTGTAAAATACCTGACCGCTGGATTTATTAACTGTGGTAATGTAAAGATTTTCAACCCTAAAGCTAAATTTTCTTAGGTGTTTTAAGTAACTTATTCTCCATGGCTCTTGTTTTTTTGATTTATCTCCCCTGCCTATGGCTATTATTGATATCTCCTTAGCCTCTTTTAAGGAAAGACCTTTTACGCTCAAAAATACGCCACTTTCTCCAGAACTCAAAAAAACATAAAAATCTCTACCCTTAATATTTACATCAATCACTCCCTCAAGCCACTTTATAAAAAATAAAGACAGTATTAAAAGTATCCCAAATATTCTATAGCCCACAGTTAAACTTTTCTCTCAGCTTTTTCTCAACAAAAGGATGCACATATCCCTTTAAATTCCCGCAATGTGATGCTATGTCTCTTACAATGCTGGAGCTAACATGTATAAATTCCTGCGATGGCATCATAAAAATCGTTTGCGCACCCCCAAGCCTTGAATTGTTAAGGGCAATCTGAAGCTCATATTCAAAATCCGCAAACATTCTTACCCCTCTTAAAATTACCTTTACCCCTAATGATTTTAAAAAATCCACCAATAGCCCATCAAAACCAACTACAGAAACGCCCTTAAGATCCTTTGTCATCTCTTTAAACATCTGTATCCTCTCTTCCACATCAAAGAGGAGCTCCCTTCTTGGTCTTTTTGATATGGCAATTGTTATTTCCCCAAAGATGTTAATGGCCCTGCTTACTATATCCAGATGGCCAAGGTGCGGTGGATCAAATGTGCCCGGGTATACTACCATCATCTAACCCAGAGTGATAGAACGCTATCGCCATATTCTTTTCTCTTTTCGCATTCAAATGTATGCTTTTTGGAGTGTTCTAACACAAAAATTCCTCCTTCGTTAAGGCTTTCAATGGCAAGTTTTGTCAAAATATGATAATTTTCAAACTCATATGGAGGGTCTGCGAAGATTATGTCCCATCTAACTTCGCCCTGCTTTAAGAAATTTATCGCATCAGTGATTACCACCATTTTCCCAAATTCCTGACGGAGTTTAGCGCCAATAGACCTATTTTTTTCCACAAAAGTAACATAAGCACCTCTTAGTATAGCTTCTCTTCCTATCTGACCGCTCCCTGCAAATAGGTCTAAAAACCTCTTGTGGCTTATGTCTCCAAGGATGCTAAAGAGCGCACTCTTGACCGCGTTCTTTGTTGGTCTAAAACCTTGTTTTTGTCTTGCTTTTTTCACAAATAGTATTATAATTTGCAATCTTTAACAAAGGAGGCTTTGTTATGGTGTTTACATTTCAACTTGACAAGGAGGAGCGCAAATGGAAAAAGCCATCGGACTGCATATCCTAGCGGACCTTCACGGCGTTGACCCTGCACTTATTGACCGCGTGCAGGATGTTAGACACTTGCTGGAAACTGCGGTCAAAGTAGCTTCTCTGAATAAAATCTCCTCACACTACCATCAATTCCAGCCCCATGGAGCAACGGGCGTTGTCTTGCTTGCTGAGTCCCATCTCTCTATCCATACCTGGCCAGAGCACGGTCTTGCTGCAGTCGATGTCTTTACCTGTGGAGACCCTTCCAAGGCTTACAGGGCTATGGAATACATAATAAGCTCCCTCTCCCCGACACGCGTTGATAAGCAAGTCTTTGACCGGGCTTTTATCCCAAGCCCAAACAAAGACCTACGGAGCATTCTTATAGGTGTTTAGATAAAGGTTGCAAATTCTTCAGGCTTAAACCTCATAGCCCTAGGAAGGAGCTCTTTAGAAGGGTCTTTGTACCCAACCGCTACTATCATGACCGGGACGAATCTCTCCTCTATACCAAAGCGCTCCCTGAGAGCCTTTTCGTCAAATCCTTCCATAGGGTGGGTTTCAAGCCCAAGAGCTCTCGCGCTTAGCATTAAATTCATCGCAAAAAGCGATGCGTCTCTTAAAGCCTTTTTGTAAGCAACCTTCGGGTCTGACCAGCTATTTTTTATGCTTTTGATGATATTCTGAGCTTGCTCGTTGCTAAAATATCCAAGCTCCACAAAGCTGTCAAAAACTGCCTTTGCGTTTTCAATGCCTCCAATAGTGTCTGCAAGCACTATCACATTTATGCAGGCTTTATAGACCTTTTCCTGCATGTAGCAGATTTTCATCAGCTCTTTCTTGACCTCTAGGTCTTTAACGACTATAACTTTCCATGGTTGGAGGTTATAGCCAGAGGGGGCTGTTGCAGAAAGCCTCAAAAGCTCTCTGATTGTCTCATCATCTAGGCTTTTGCTATCGTCAAAGAATGTTATTGAGCGTCTTTCTTCTATTAAGCTTTTCATGTAAGTATTTTACTGACTATCCACTCTTTAAGTCCCGGCACCTCAAGGTCGTAATCAAGCCAAAATAGACCCTCTCTTGGCTTTAACTTAATAATGTCTTTGTGAGTTGTAATCCAGGGTCCATTGCCCGGCAGTGAGAAGTTTTTATAGCTATAGTGATCTCTCAATCCGATCTTTGAGAGAAGTTTTATACCAAGTTTCTCAAGCGTTTGAAAAAATTGTATGTTGTCGCCAAGCGCCGAAAAGGCATAAAACTCACCCTTTAGTGGCAAATTAAGAACTTCGCCACTTAAGGAATCAATTAATCTAAAGTTTACCCTCCTTGGGTAAAACACTGGCTTTTTATAAAGCTCAAAACGCCCCTCGCTCTCCTCTAGCTCTGAATAAGATATCAAAATCGCGCTTGCGCGCATTAGGGACTCAGGCGGCTCTCTCAATCTCCCGAAGGGAAAGAGCCTATCTTTCAGGTCCTGGCTTTTTATTAAAACTAAATCCAAATCTCGCGCTATCGCGCGATGTTGAAACCCATCATCCAAAATCAAAACCTTCGCGCCCATAGAGATTGCAAGCTTTGCAGACTGGCATCTTTTTTTGCCTATGATTACACAGCTATGCTTCTGAGCTAGCATAAAAGCCTCGTCGCCAAAGTCCTGCCAGCTTCCTCCCTTTTTTACCAAAGTTGGCCCTTTGAGTTTTGCTCTATAGCCCCTTAGCAATATGCACGGCCTGAAATCCTCCAGCTCCTTTGCAAGATAGGAACTGAGACTGGTTTTGCCCCTTCCCCCAAGGGCTATATTGCCAACGCTTATGGTAAAAACATCAAACTTACAACTCTTTAGGAGATTTTTATCGTATAGGTAATTCCTTAGCCTAATAGCAATTGATATCAATCTTTTATAAGATAGTAAAAGACAAAAATAGAGCCTACTATAGCGCTTGTATAAAGCGTAAGCACTCTCCAGGTTATTATAAAAGCCCCAAGAGAACTGCCCGCAAGAAATTGACCAAAGACATACATTCCACCTATCTCTGCCATTCCAGCTCCCCCGGGAGTTGGGCTTATAATAAGAGTGAAGAAAATAAGCGCCTGAGCGCGAATGGCTTGAATAAGGTCAGCGTTGGTGTTAAAACTAAGAATTAAAATAGCCCCGGCAAGCAGGTAAAAAAAATAAGCAAATAAACTTAAAACAAAAGCAACAGCAACATATCCCCTCTTTTTGGCAATGTAGAGGTTTAATATCATCAAATAAGCCTTTATAACCTTTCCAAGGCGTTTAAGCTTTCCTCTTCTGTCTTTCATAGCTCTCGTGATAACTAGCGCAAGCAAAAGCGCCAGAAAGGCAATAAATATAGGCATCATAGCCCTTTCAGGGTCTTGAAAAGCCTGCAATATAGCAAAAGGCAAGAAAATACTCAATGTAAAAAGCCCTATAATGCTCTTTACTGATATAACACCGAGTGCTTTATGAAGTCCGTTGCCCTTTTTTTTCAAAGCCCAGACAGTTATAAACTCCCCACCAAGCTGTGAAGGCGTTACACTTGCTCCAAATGCACCCATAAAAGAAAGAACTAGCCCATAACCCGGAGTTATCTTTATCTTCAAAGCCCTGGATAATACAAACAATCTTAGCCCATCAAGGATATGGAAAATAAGAACACAAAGCACTGCAACGATTAAGTACTCAGTTTTTATATATCTCATAGCTTTTATTAACTCGCTACCGTGCTTTAAAACAAGCACTCCTATGGATATACCCCCTATGGCAATTAGCAAAAGAGCTCCTATAACAATCTTTGTAAACTGCATTAAGAGATGTTAATATAACTGAGTGAAGCGCTCATATACCTCCTTGCTCTCTTTGGATAGTGGCAAGGTGAAAATATGTGGCTGGGTGCAAAAACTCAGAGACCACGGAGGCGTTATCTTCATAGACTTAAGAGACAGAGACGGTATTTTGCAATGTGTAGTCGAGGAGACAAAAAACACAGAGCTCTATGAGCTGGCTAAACTTCTGCGTTCTGAATATGTAATTTGCGTCAGCGGACATATTCGCAAGCGCCCTGAGGGAACCCAAAACCCCAGACTCAAAACAGGCGACATAGAGCTCCTGGTGGAAAGCCTTGAGATACTGAATAAATCTGAGAGTCTTCCGTTTCAGATTGAGGACTCTTCGTCAGTTTCCGAAGAGCTTAGACTGAGATTTAGATACCTTGATCTAAGACGCGAAAGCACTAAAAAAGCCCTTATTTTCAGGCATAAACTCTCGCAAAGTATAAGAAACTTTCTAGTAAGTGAAGGTTTTATTGAGATAGAGACCCCCTTGCTTACTCGCTCAACCCCGGAAGGTGCAAGGGACTTTGTGGTGCCTTCGAGGTTAAACCCCGGGAAGTTTTACGCCCTTGCACAATCTCCACAGCTATTTAAACAGACCCTTATGATTGCAGGGTTTGACCGCTATTTTCAGTTTGCAAGGTGCTTAAGAGACGAGGATTTAAGAGCAGACCGCCAGCCTGAATTTACCCAGATAGACATTGAAATGTCATTTGTAGAAGAAGAGGACATCATTGACCTTACAGAGCGCATGCTATCTTCCGCTTTTTACGAGCTTTTGGGTATTGAACTGAAGCGACCTTTTGACAGAATATCCTACGAAGATGCCCTTTTAAAATACGGGAGCGACAAACCAGATAGGCGCTACGGTCTTGAAATAGTTGATATCACCGAAATTTTAAAAGATACCAACCTGCAAGTTTTTGAAAAAGCCATCAACGAGGGGGGCGTTATAAGGGCTTTGAATGTCAGGAGGAGTCTTTCGCGCTCTGAGCTTGATAGGCTTGTGGAGTTTGCAAAGTCTCTTGGCTCTCCGGGTCTTGCATGGATAAAAAAAGAAGGGCAAAAGCTAAACTCCCCAATAGCCAGATTTTTAACCAAAGAGCATGCTGATGATATCTCAAAAGCCCTGGATTTAAAAGATGGAGACACCATCCTTATCTTTGCGGGAGAAAAAGACCTTGCCATAAAAGTTATGGGAGCTCTCAGGTCTTACCTGATTAAAGAACTCAAACTAAAAGCCGAAGGCTTTGATATTTTATGGGTTGTTGACTTTCCGCTACTTGAGTTTGATAGCTCTCAAAATAGGTTTGTAGCGTTGCATCACCCCTTTACCTCACCAAAAGAGTCGGATATCCACCTTCTTGGTTCTGAAGGTGAAAAACTTCTAAATATAAAAGCAAGGGCTTATGACATAGTCCTGAATGGTTATGAAGTTGGCGGGGGTTCTATAAGAATCCACAGGCGTGAAATTCAGGAGCAAATGTTTAAGACTCTGGGTATGAAAGAAGAAGAATACAGCGAAAAGTTTGGATTTTTGCTTGACGCTCTGTCTTTTGGAGCTCCTCCTCATGGGGGTATAGCCCTTGGACTGGATAGACTTTGCGCCATAATGCTTGGTTTTGACTCTATAAGAGATGTTATTGCCTTTCCAAAGACACAAAAAGGAATATGTCCTTTAACTAATGCACCTGGAGATATAAACCCTTCTCACATGAAAGAACTTTATATAAAACTTGCCCTGTAAAATATTATTAAAAGGGAGGAAAAGCTATGGAGAAATGCTTTGAGTTTTTTCAAGACAGCAGGTTTGTAAATTGTCTTAACGATTTTTTGAAAAGCTTCTGTGGCTTAAAGGGCGAACAGTTTCTAAGAGCAAGAGAGCTAAGCGCTGATGAAATCCCAAAGGACTCTTTTGGTGTTTTGGTCCTTTATTCAAATGACAGAGTCGTTGGAGTTAGCTCTCTTGGTTTTATAAATTCTGATTTAAGCCCCTGTGGTTTTGCCCAGGATAGTATTGACCTTTTGGAAAAAGCCCGATTTGAATATAAAGACCTGAAGCTCATCATGCTTGAAATTATTGACCCTTCAAAAAGCCTGCTTTCGCCAGCGGTTATTCGCGACCTTATAATCCAGGCACATATCCTTATGTGTGGCTCTTTGCCAAATCTCAACGAAAGGTTATAAATTGAGCTTAATGACAGCCACTTACAACGCACTTAAGGACTACCTTAAGCAAAAATACGGCACAAGAGTGCAAAAACTCACAGTTTCTCTGGCAACGACATGTCCAAACATAGATGGCACTAAATCTGTAGGTGGTTGCATATATTGCTCAATTGGCAGTCGCCCAATGAGTGTGGATCCTTCTTTAAGTCTTGAGAAGCAGATAAGCTCTCAAATAGAGCGCTATAGCGAGCGCTTTGGTCAAAACACTCTGTTTTTTGTGTATTTTCAATCTTATTCAAACACCTATATTGACCTTAATGAGCTAAAAAGAGCCCTTGATATTGCAACGGGCTTTGAAAGGGTCGTAGGACTGGATATTTCTACCCGCCCTGACTGTGTCTCTGACAGAGCTCTTGATTTAATTTCAGGATATTCCAAAATGGGTTATGAAGTTTGGTTAGAACTGGGTCTTCAGAGCGCAAATTTCTCCACGCTTCGCAAAATTAACAGAGCTCATGGCGTTTCTGACTTTGTAGATGCGGTTTTGAGAGCAAAAAAATACGATATAAAGCTCTGCGCCCACATTATCCTGGGTCTTCCCGGAGAGGATCAGGAAGATATGATAGAGACCGCAAAGTTAATCTCGGCCCTTAAACTGGACGGCATAAAAATCCACCCAATCCATGTAATTAAAAATACCCCCCTTGAAAAGCTATATAATGTTGGGGCTTTTAAGCCCCTGGAGCTGGAAGATTATGTAAATCTAGTTGCAAGCGTTATTGAAATCCTGCCACCTGAGATGATAATCCATCGCCTAACAGGCGAAGTAGAACCAGATAGGCTTGTCGCTCCTTATTATTGCACCTCTAAGTATAAAAACCTTGTCATTGACGCTATAACAAAAGAACTTAATAAGCGTCTATCCACTCAGGGTTGTAAAGTCGCCTTTTTTAAATAGCCTATAATCTTTTTATGTCCCGAATTGTAATAAGGGGCGCAAGAGTGATAGACCCTTCTCAAAACCTCGATAGCGTTCAGGACATTTTAATAGATAAGGGCAAAATAAAAGCAATCGGTCAAAGCCTGTTTGAGATGGAAGCTCTGGAGATAGACGCTAAAGGTATGGTAGCTTGCCCGTCTTTTATTGATTTGCATACCCACCTAAGAGAGCCCGGTCAGGAATATAAAGAGGACATAGGCTCAGGGAGCAAATGCGCAGTCGCGGGGGGTTTTACCTTGGTTGTTTCAATGCCAAATACCAATCCCCCTGTGGATTCCCCCGAGGTCGCAAAATATATAATCCACAGGGCAAAATCAATAGGGCTTTGCAAGGTTATCCCATCTGGAGCTCTAACTGTTGGCAGAAAGGGAAGTGAGCTAACTGACTTTTTTGCCCTGAAAGAAGCCGGATGTCTTGCCCTGACTGATGACGGCGCGCCGCTGATGGACTCGAAGCTGATGGAGCTTGCTCTTAGGCGCGCCTCTCAACTTGACCTTCTTGTTATGAACCACTGCGAAGATAGCAAAATAGCAACAGGCTCTATAAACCTTGGTAAAGTGAGTTCTCTCCTTGGGCTCTATCCAAGACCCAAATCTGCAGAAGACATACTAGTAGCAAGAGACTGCATCCTATCTTTATATACTGGCGGGAAGCTCCACATTCAGCACATCTCAAGCCCCTTAAGCGTCGAAATTATCGAATTTTTCAAGTCAAAGGGAGCCCCCATTAGCTGTGAGATAAACCCATATCATCTCTTCTTTAGCGAGGAAGAACTCCTAAAGTCAGGCGCAGATGCAAAGGTCAACCCTCCACTAAGGGGCGAAAAGGATAGAGAACTTCTCTTAAGCGCGCTTCGCGCAGGGATAATTGATTGCATCGCTACAGATCATGCCCCTCATGCAACATGGGAAAAATCTCGCCTTGATAGTGCAATGCCTGGCATGATAGGGCTACAGCTTGCTTTGCCTCTCTCTCTTAGACTCGTCGAGGAGGGATATATCTCTTTGATAAGACTTGTAGAGCTCCTTAGCCTGGCTCCTTCAAGGATACTTGGACTTAAAGACCAGCCATCTTTAAAAGTCGGTGCAAAAGCAAACATCACCGTCTTTGACCCAAACTACACCTGGGTTTTAAATGAATCCACCAGCTTTTCAAAGTCAAAAAACACCCCTCTCTGGGGCAAAACCCTCAAAGGGAAAGTCGTCCTTACGATATTTGAGGGAAGAGTCGTCTATAGCGATGTTTAAAAAAATTGCCGTCCTTGGCGTTGGTTTAATAGGTGGCTCTTTTGCGCTTTCTCTAAGGAGAAATTTAGGCATTGAGATTTTCGGTCTTGACATATCTCAAAGCTCTCTTAAAAAAGCCATCGAAATCGGTGCTATAGATGCTGGTTCTACTCATATCTCAGACCTTGCCAGCTTTAACCCCGAGTGCGTGATTATCTCAACCCCTTTAAGCGCTGCTATCGAGATTGCGCCAGTAGTTTTAAATTCCATTTCAGAAAACGCAATAGTCAGTGATGTTTGCAGTGTCAAAGGTGAGTTTGTAAGCTCTATGGAAAGAATTTTTGGAAAAAGGTTCGTGGGGGCTCACCCAATAGCAGGCACAGAGCGCTCAGGCATTTCAAACGCAGATAGAAACCTCTTTCTAAATAAGCTGGTTATTCTAACCCCTACAGAAAACACAGACCCTATGGCCTTGAGAGCTATCCAAAAACTTTGGGAAAGCCTGGGTGCAAGAGCTGAAGTTATGGACCCTTATCTTCACGACTTTATATTTGGAACTCTTTCGCACCTTCCGCACGCTGTTTGTTTTGCCTTAACATCCTGCGCGATGTCTCTTTTAAAGGATAGAGAGCTCTTTAGATATTCAGGCAGTGGTTTTTTAGACTCTACCAGAATTGCCGCATCAGACCCAATTATGTGGCGGGATATATTTTTTTATAATCGCGACAATCTTATAAAAGGCCTTGATCTGTTAATATCCACTTTGAGCTCTTTTAAAGACCTTATTAAAAACGATGCACACACAGAGCTCTTAAAATTTCTCCAAGAGAGTAGCTCTATAAGGCGCTCTCTTTATGACCACAGAGATAGGTAACGCCTTCAGAAGTGCTTGCAAGATGCAAAGTGCCGGCTTTTATTTCCACAAAGTCGCCTGCTTTTAAATTGTAAGTGTCGGTTTTTGTCTTTATGGTTACGGTTCCTTTTAAGACAAATCTAACCTCGTCAAACTTGTGACTATGCCAGTTATAAAATGTCCCGGGAGGGTCGCTCCAGACATAAAACCCTCTGTATCCGAGACTTTTTAAAAACTCCCTTGCGCTGTTTTCATCTACCTGATGCAATCTGGGCACACCTCCTTGCCCCTTCCATCATATCATCAACCGTTATAAACTCAAAACCAGACTCTAAGAGCATCCTTTTGCCCTCTTCTACATTTGTGCCTTCCATTCTCACAACCACGGGCAGCTTTACATCTAACTCTTTAAGAGCGCTTATTAAGCCTTCTGCCAGTCTGTCGCATCTTAAGATTCCGCCAAAGATGTTAACGAAAATGACCTTAACATCAGGGTCTGAGGTAAGAATCTTGAAAGCGCTTGATATTTGCTCTTTGCTTGCTCCGCCTCCAACATCTAAAAAGTTTGCAGGGCTTGCTCCCGCCAGCTTTATTGCATCCATTGTTGTCATTGCAAGTCCTGCGCCATTAACCATACATCCAACATTGCCAGAGAGTTTAACATAGTTTAGTTTTTCCGCTTTTGCTCTCACTTCCAGAGGTTCAAGCTGACTCTGGTCTTCGAGTTTTAAAAGCTCTTGCTGGCGAAAGAGTGCATTATCATCAACTTCCAGCTTTGCATCCAGAAGCACCAAGTTCCCTTCCTGATCCTGAATCAATGGATTAATTTCAAGAAGACTTAGATCAAAGTCTCTGTAAATCTTTAAGAGCTTTTTAATTATCGGCTTTATTTTTTTAAAATCAAGATTTAGCCTTTCTGCAAGGTATCTTATCTGGAAATCTTGTATGTCAGAGCAAACATCCAGGTGGACTTTTATTATAGCTTCGGGGCGTTCTTTTAAGAGTTCTTCTACTTCCATCCCACCTTCGGCGCTTGCTATTATGACCTCTTTTGAGAGCTCTCTGTCTGTGCTTACTGAGAGGTAAATCTCACGCTCTATTTTGGAGGCTTTTTCTATTAGGAGTTTATTAACCGGTTTTCCATTTGGACATTGAGGGGTTATGAGAGTTTTGCCAAGCAATTCTAAAGCCTTTGAGTTTAGCTCCTCCTGCGTTTTTACTACCTTAACCCCGCCTGCCTTGCCCCTTGCCCCGCAATGAACCTGGGCCTTTACAACCAGGGGAAATTCCCCAAGGGTTTTAACAGCCGATGGTAGCTCTTCAGGAGATGAAATAACAACGCCCTCTGGCACTGGCAAGCCAGCGCTCTTTAGAATCTCCTTTGCCTGATATTCATGAAGAAGCATTCAAAGGATTTTATCATTATTTTAGTGAGAGAAGAGCTCATAAGTTCGCTTTCGGTCTGCGGCTTTAGTATGAGCTTCATAGGCAAGGGCAGATTTATTGAAGAGGAGAATTTCAGCCTCTCTGGCAATGATTGCTCTCTTGGTTTGAAAGTTTTCTACGGAAGGGGAAAATACCTAAAACCCTGGGCAGAGATCTTTAACATAAAGGGTAAATTCTTCGGATTTGGCATCGAGAGCTCTCTCTATAGGTCTTTGCTATCTTTTAGCTGGATATTTGTCGAATATATACTGGATAGAGAAACTACCTTTGAGCTAGATAGGGGTAAAAAGCCAGAAGAAACAAGGCTTGGAAAAGTTCTTCTAAGTTGTGGCTATAGGTCTTTAAAAGACTGGTATTTTCCAGAGGGGTGGATGGAAGGGGGTCCTAAAATGCAAGCTTTTGCGCCCCTTCAGGGGCGCGATTTTGTGTTAAAATAAAGACCCTTATGAAGAGCTATCATCTTAGAATAGAGGATGTTGTTAGGCAATGGTGGATTTTGGACCTTGAGGGTTTGGTGCTTGGAAGAGCCGCAAGCGCTGTTGCAAAAGTCCTGATGGGAAAGCATAAACCCTATTATCAGCCTGATGTCGATTGTGGGGATTTTGTTATTGCCATAAATGCCTCGAAGGTTTCAGTAACCGGGAAAAAGCCTGAGCAGAAGATATATAGCTTTCATACCAATTACCCTGGGGGATTGAAGCAAAGGAGTCTGTCCTGGATGCTTGAGCGCTCGCCAGAGCGCGTTTTTGAGCTTGCTGTCAAGAGAATGCTTCCAAAAAATAGAATCGGCAGAAGAATGCTCTCGAGATTAAAGGTGTATGCAGGTAGTGACCATCCCCATCAGGCTCAGCAGCCAACTCCTCTGGAGGTAAAGCTATGAAGCTCAAAAGTTTTCGCCTTGGGTTTGATAACTCTTATTACGCAACAGGCAGGAGAAAAGAGAGCATAGCCAGAGTGTGGCTTGTTAGGGATTTAAAATCTCATATAGTTCGCAGTCAATCAACTGGCAAAGAATACAGCCTTGAAGAATACCTGCAAAGGCAGACTCTTTCTCAGCTTGCTCTATATCCTTTAAAGCTCTCCGGGCTTGAGGATAGGTTTGGCGTCTTTGCAACTGTTCAGGGTGGGGGCATCTCAGGTCAGGCACAGGCAATCATGCACGGGATTGCAAGAGCTCTGGTTAGATACAACCAAGACCTTAAACCAATGCTAAAGCGCGCAGGCCTTTTAAAAAGAGATTCCAGAAAGAAAGAGCGCAAGAAATACGGTCTTATGAAAGCAAGAAAGGCATACAGGTGGAGCAAAAGATAAAGGTTTGCATATTTGGTCCAACTGGCTACACTGGCGGGGTTTTGATCTCTGCTTTAATTAAACATCCTTTTGTAAAGATAGCATCTTTGGTCTCTTCTTCTCATAAGGGTAAAACCTTTGGGGAGGTTTTTGCCCCTTTTAGAAACTCTTCGCTGGCTGAGTTTATCCTAACCGATTCCCCAAGTGAGAGCTTTGACGTTGCATTTTTATGCACCCCTCACGAAGTTTCTCTTGATTTGGTGCCTAAGCTAATTGCCTCAGGCGTTAGAGTCATCGACCTCTCAGGTGCTTATCGCTTGAAAGACCCATCTCTTTACCCTGAGTTTTACGGCTTTTCCCACAGTTTTCCAGACCTTCTTGAGATGTCCGTCTATGGTCTTTCAGAGCTCTTTAGAAGAGAGCTCAAAGCTGCCAAACTGGTTGCAAACCCGGGATGCTATCCAACCGCGACTTTATTAGCCCTTGCCCCTTTGCTGAATTTAATAGACTCTGAACCTATTATCGTAGATGCCCTCTCTGGAATCTCAGGCGCAGGCAGAACCCCAAAGCAGAGCTTTCACTTCCCTGAAATCTATTCAAACGCCTTTGCCTATTCGGTTCTATGGCATAGACATAGACCTGAAATCGAGCTAATTGCAAAATCTCTTTCGGGCCGTGAGATTAATCTGCGATTCACTCCGCAGGTCATACCAATATCACGCGGTATGATGGTAAAAGTTTACCTGAGATTAAATTTGCAAAACCCTTTTGAGCTATTTAAAGACTTTTACAAAAACGAGCCTTTTGTTAAAGTTATAAGCAGACCTCCCGAAATAAGTGAAGTTATTGATACAAATATATGCGTTATTTATCCTTTTTTTGATGAAAAAACCCGGATAACTCAGGTTATAGCTGTTATAGATAACCTTGGTAAAGGCGCTTCTTTGCAGGCAGTGCAAAATATGAATATCATGTTTAACATAGAAGAAACGACCTCTTTAGAACTTCCCGGTAGGTTTATTTAAGAAACAAGCTCGTCTCTTATGAGCTCAAGAAGTCTAATTAGAGTTTCCTTAACCATCTCTTTGTCAATGGCAGAGACCGGCACAACTGGAATATTTTCGCTCTCAGAGATGTTAAGAGCTGTAGCTACATCTCTTGGACTCCAGGCGTTAGGTAGGTCCTGTTTGTTCGCCCCAACCACCATAGGAACTGAGTATCTTGACTGGAAGTAGTTTATTATTCTGGTCGCCTCGTGGAATGTCGAAGGGTCTGTGCTATCGACTAAAACTATTATTCCTAAAGCTCCCTCTCCAAGGATTTCCCACATAAAGTCAAACCTGGATTGCCCGGGTGTTCCAAACAGATAAAGCTCATGCTCGTCGTCTATTCTTATCTTCCCAAAGTCCATAGCCACGGTAGTGTGCTCTTTAACAGCTTTTTCTCCTTCAGCTCTGGTTTTGCGTTCTGTTTTAACGGTTTTTATCTCACTGACCGTATTTATAAACTGGGTCTTACCTGCCGAAAAAGGTCCTGCTATCACTATCTTTATCTTCTTGATCGTCTTCATCAGACCTCCTTTACCCTCTTTATAATTTTTACAAGTAGTTCGAGGGAAACATTTGGTTTTTGTTTACGCTCTTTCTTTTTACGCCTTATCATGCCAAGAGCCAGAAAACCATAAAGCGACCTATCTACGGTTAGAGTTTCAAGTTTTGCATCTTTCCTGATGTCAAAAACCGTCCTCTCGCCGTCTATTAGAGAAAGCACCTTTGCTTCCTGCGGGTTTAACTTAGCCTTCTCCGCTATCTGTTTGTAATCGCTTGATAGCTCAAAGATAAGCATATCTTCTGAGATTTTTCGCGCCACTTCTTCTGGTTCTAACAGTCTTGCTGACATCATAGTAAGAGTTTCTATACTATAAGCCACCGGATAGTCTGAATCGTATGTTATCAATCTATCTACAAGAGAGAATCTTCCATCTCTTCTATCTAACCTTGATAGGAGAAATCTCTCTACTGTTTTATAAAGATGTTGCTTAGGGATCCTTAACTTCTCAATGACGCTGTCGAATTCTTTTTCAGTATAAACCTTGTGGATTTTGTCGATCGGTCTTGTGAAGATAATTTCTCCATCTTTTACGTAGCTTACGGTGTTTATATCCTCCCACTCTATTACAAAGAGACCGCTTTTTCTATTACTCAGAATAATCTGGAAAATGTCAGCAAAACTAAAGGTCCTTAACTCTCCTGTCATACCCATTTAGCTACACCATGTTCTTTAGCTTATCCTGGGCCTTTTTAATTTCCATTAACATAAGACCCAGCTTCGCGTTGTTATCAGCCAGAACTACCATCACCGCGTCCCTCCCGGCTCCCACGCCTGTTAAGATAACGTATCCGTCGTTGCCCTTTACACTTATCTGTTCCAGGGTGCCCTTAGCCAGCTCTTCTGAGACCCTCTCTGCTAGCGACAAGATTGCTGCGCTCATTGCCGCGATTCTATCCTCCTCCATACCGGGCTTTAAAACAGAGGCAATTGGAAGGCCATCTGCAGAGACCAAGCAAGCACCGTCCAAACCTGTGTTTCTGATAAGCTCTTGCAGCACCTGGGCGTATCTGTCCATAATTCCCTCCTTCTAGACTTTAATCTTAAAAGAGTATATCAAATATTTATGAGAAGTTTAAGCAAAATCCCGGAGAGTATACCCGCAACAACATCATCAAGGACTATGCCAAAGCCCCCCGGGAACTTTTCAAAAACCCTTATTGGAAACGGCTTTATGATATCAAAAGCCCTAAAGACTAAAAAACCAGAAACCAGATTAGAAAAGTGGGGCTCTATAAACAAAAAGCACGCATAAATTCCCGCAGCCTCGTCTATGACTACATTCTCTGGGTCTTTTTCTCCTATCTCTTTGGCAAAAGCCCCGCTTGCCCATATAGCGACCGCCAGAAGAAAAGCCCCAATCAGGAGCTTAAGGGCTATCTCAAACTTCAAAATAGAGACCAAAATAGCACCAAAGAGCGTTCCCAAAGTCCCGGGCGCAAACTTTGAGTTCCCTATCCCAAAACACGTCGCCAGAGCTCTATATAGCACAGTACTTTGATTGTCCCTCCTCAAATACATCATTGCCATAAATGTCATTGGCTACTATCAGGGGAAATTCCTCAACCACGAACTCTCTCACAGCCTCTGTCCCGAGGTCTTCCCAGGCTAAAATCTTCGAAGAGACGATTTTTTTAGAAAGCAGTACAGAAACGCCGCCTACGGCGGCAAAATAAACAGCCCCATAGACTCTTAGGAGCTCTCTTACTTCTTTGCTCCTGTTGCCCTTTCCTATCATCCCTTTAAGTCCAAGTTTTAATAAACTCTCGACATACTTGTCCATTCTCCTTGAGGTTGTTGGTCCCGCAGAGCCAACAACCTGCCCGGGTTTCGCAGGCGCAGGCCCAACATAGTAAATTACCTGCCCCTCTATTTCAAAAGGGAGATCTTGCCCTCTAGATAGTAGTTCTACCATCCTCTTGTGTGCTGCGTCTCTGGCAGTTAAGACCCTGCCAGATAGCAAAACCCTGTCTCCCGCTCTTAGCTTTTTAATATCCTCCTCTTTCAGAGGGGTCTCTATCCGATACATTCTATAATCATAATGTGCTTGAGCATAATAAAAGCCTTAAAGAGCTAACCACTATCAAAATAGGTGGCATAGCAAAGATAGTTGCAACTCCAGAAAACACAGAGGAACTTAAGAGCTTTCTCAAAACCACAAAAAACACAGAAGAGATTTTTGTGCTTGGCAGGGGCTCAAATACCATAATGGGAGACTTTGACGGAATTGTTATAAGAACCTCTAAACTCAAAGACCTCTCTATTAAGGAAAAAGATACCTCGGTTTTTATCTACGCTCAGGCAGGCGTTAGTCTTATGACGCTTACGAAAATTGCACTGGAGCTAAATTTAGAAGGGCTTTACAGGCTAGATGGCTTCCCCGCGAGTGTAGGTGGAGCAGTAGCTATGAACGCAGGCGCCTTTGGTTCTGAGTTTTCGCACTTTATAAATTATGTGGATTTTATTGATTGGGAAGGCTCTCTTCACAGGGTTGATGTAAAGGAGCTAAAATTCTCCTACAGGAGCTCTCCCTTCCCGGAGCTTGGTATAGTGCTTGGTGCAGGTCTTGAGCTAAAAAAATCAGATAAATCTGTTTTGGAGGAGTATCTAAATCTCAAAAAAAAGCGCCACTTTTCCCAGCCAAGGGGTGTTTTAACCTCTGGCTCTACCTTTAAAAATCCTCCTGGCGATTTTGCAGGCAGACTTCTTGAGATGAATGGTCTCAAAGGTTTTAAACTGGGCAATTTAGGCTTTTCAAATGTGCATGCAAATTTCCTTATAAATTTCGGTAATGCCACTTTTAACGAGGCTGTTGAAATCATCTCACTTGCACGTGAGAGAGTATTTTCAGGCTCTGGTATTATTCTTGAAGAAGAGGTAAAGCTGGTTGCGAGTGGTAGTAATAGCAGGCGGCGACTCACCTGAGAGGGAAATCTCTCTAAAAAGTGCGTCTTCTGTTTTGAGAGCTCTTAAAGAGCTTGGTCACGAAGTTTATCTCTTAGAGCCATCCAGGAATTTATGTAAGGATTTGATGAGTCTATCGCCTCAGTTTGTTTTTATAGCGGTTCACGGAAGTCCCGGCGAGGATGGCAAACTTCAAGGGCTTTTGGATATTCTTGGCATCCCTTACTCCGGCTCTGGAGTTTTAGGAAGCGCCATCTCGATGGATAAAGATGTTTCAAAAAAGCTCGTTTCCTTTCACGGTCTTAAAGTCCCAAGATGGATTTGTGTCAAGGAGCGTAATTTGGAAGTCAAATGGGACATCTACCCATGCATTGTAAAGCCTGCTGACCTTGGCTCCAGCGTAGGTCTATATCTGGTAAAAAACAGAGAATCCCTCTCTAAAGCAATAAATAACTGCCTGAAAGTAAGTAAAAAGGTAATGATAGAGGAATTTATACAAGGCGAGGACTATACAGTCGCAATCCTTTCCGGAAGAGCTCTAACGCCCATAATGATAAGGCCCTCCTGTGAAATTTACGACTATGAAAGTAAATACACATCTGGCAAGAGCCAGTATTTTTTCGTCGAGGATTCGCAATTATCAAACACGCTAAAAGAGCTTGCTATAGTTGCCCATAGAGCTCTGGAGCTTGGGGCATTTTCGCGCATAGACTTTCGGGTGAGTGTGACTAAAGAGATATATTTTCTTGAGGCCAATTCAATACCCGGGCTTACAGAGATGAGTCTTTTCCCGATGGCTTGCAAAAAAGACGGTATTGACTTGAAAGACCTTATAGAAATATTATTAAAGCAATGAGGAGGGAGAAGCGTAAATTTAGACTTTCTAAGTATCTGGAATTACTTCTTGTTTTTACCATTCTCGGGATGATGTTCTATCTGCCTTCAGCGACAGATAACATAGAATTTTTCAGGGCAAAGACTGTTTACCTAAGCGGTGCTGAGACAGTCCCTTCAGAAATGCTTAAAGAAGCAGTGTCTGAACTGAGGGCAAACTGGCTACTGATTAGCGAGGAAAGCCTTGGCTCTAAATTAAACACTCGTTGCGGGAATTGTATAAAGTCAGTGAGTATAGACCGCATTTTTTCCAAAAATGGCGTTGATTTGTCAATCCGTGTAGAGGAAAGAGAGCCATTTGTTGCAGTCCTTGATGATAGTGGTCTTGGATATTACGATAAAGAAGGTTTTCGTTTTAGCTCTCCTTTTGTAAACTACGATGGGATTGTAATCTTTACCAAAGATAGAGCTCTAATAGAGACAAATTTTAATGAGGTTGCTTTGCTTGTTTCTGGTCTTGACAGGGCAAATTTGCAACTCCTGGAAGCATCTGTGGATAGACAGATGACTTTAATTAGATTGAAAAACGGCTCCAGCGTTATTTTACCTCCCATTTTTGAGTTTTCGCGCGATACCCTGAGGAAGTTTTCGTTGATTGAATCCATGGTTGATAAAGCTTCTGAGTTTGACTTAACTCACGATAAGATGATAATAATAAGGGGGATTAAAACAAATGACACTCATAGCGGCCGTTGACCTAGGCAGTAGTAAGGTAGTTGCCCTTATTGCTGAAGTGGATGCATATGGAGAATTAAATGTTATAGGCTTTGGTCGCGTAAATCAAGATAAAGCAATAGAGCGTGGTACTATCACAAAACTCGAAAGCGCCCTGAACGCTATACAATCTGCCCTGAGAGAAGCTCAGGAGATGGCTGGAGTTAGGGTATCCAGTGTTGTCATAGGCATCTCAGGACCATCTTTAAAGAGTCAAAACGAGAAAGAACTTGTCCATATCTCGACCCCTCCCTCAAAGATCACCCAGATGAACATAGACAGGGTCATCGAGAGGGTACTCTCTCGCTCCCGCGAGGATAGCTACGAAGTCATTAGCGCAATCCCAAGACGCTACATTCTCGACGACCAGGAGGTCGTCTATGACCCTATAGGGCTAATGGCATCAAAAATGCAAAGCGAGGTGCATGTTATAAAATCGGCCTCAAATCCAGTCAGAAACATAGAAAATGTCTTAAATGGTCTTGGTCTTGAAGTAAGAGAGCGTTTTGCCTCTCCCATAGCCTCAGCAGAGGCGACTCTCTCTCAGGAAGATAAAGAAGAGGGGGTTCTTCTGATAGACTTTGGCGCAGGTCTTACCAGCTATTGCGTATATCTTGAGGGCTCTCCCTTGCTAACTGGAAGCATCCCCATAGGGGGTATAAACATAACCAGAGACATAGGGCATTTTATGAAAGTAAATGTAGAGCAAGCAGAGCGTGTCAAAATAGAGCAGGGTTGTGCCCTTGCTGAAGCAGTGAAAGAAGACGAAGAAATTGCAATAATCCCAAGAGGTGAAACTTCACCGATAAAATTAGCTCGCAGGAAAATCGCCGAGGTTATCCAGATACGCCTTGAAGAAATAGCAGAAGCTGTTCGCGAGGAGCTAAACAAAAACAAAATAGACTTGGAAACTCTCCATGCCGGCATTGTGCTAACTGGAGGCTCTGCCAAAATTTCGGAAATTAAGACCTTTGCCGAGAGGTTTTTTCAAACTGCGGTGAGGGTAGGTCTTCCAGATGGTTTTACCGGGCTCCGTGATAGACTCCGAGACCCTTCTTATTCAACGGTGATTGGACTTTTAAAACTTGCACGGAGAAAAAGAATTCAGGCTTCAATAGCTCAGCAATATGATGGCAAACCAGCATTTCAGGAGAAAGTATCAAGTTTTTTTGCTAGAATTAAGTCTGTACTCCGTGAAATTATTTAGGAGGGGCAAATGAGCATAAATCCAACCCGCGTCAAGGTCATTGGCGTGGGAGGCGGTGGCTCCAATGCGGTCAACAGGATGGTGCTTGACGGGATTGAAAACGTAGAAGTTTATGCGGTCAATACTGACATTCAACATCTCCAGACGCTCCAGGTCCCAAACAAAATCCAGATAGGTGAGAAACTCACCAGGGGTCTTGGTGCAGGTGCAAAGCCAGAAATAGGCGAGCAGGCAGCCCAGGAAGACGCAGATCGCATAAGAGAAATCCTAAAAGATACAGACATGCTATTTATAGCAGCAGGTCTTGGCGGAGGCACGGGTACCGGCGCAGCTCCAGTCATAGCCGGCATTGCTCAGGAGCTTGGTATCTTGACCGTTGCTGTAGTTACAAAACCCTTTAACTTTGAAGGTAGTCGCAAGATGCAAACTGCCAATCAGGGACTTGAAAAATTAAAAGACAAGGTAGATACATACATTGTTATAAACAACCAGAAGCTGACGGAAATAGAGGAAAAAAACTTCACCATAGGCAATGCGTTTAAGATGGTTGATGATGTTTTATCTATCTCTGTCAGGAGTATCACCAATGTTGTTACCACCCCTGCAATCATAAATGTCGATTTTGCTGATATGCGCACCATTATGGAGCGCGGCGGTCTTGCCCTTATTGGTCTTGGTGAAGCGAGTGACTCGAGAAAAGACCTCGCGGTAGAGCGCGCAATAACCAGCCCTTTGCTTGAGGGCAATAGCATAGCAGGCGCCAGAAGGCTTCTTGTAACCTTTTGGCTGAGCGAAGATGTTCCATTCAAAGATGTTGAAAGCGTCTTTGAACGCATCCGCCAGCAAGCAAATCAGGAAGCTCTTATCGTCTTCGGAGTAAATCTGGAAAAAGGGCGCGAGGGCTTTATGCGTCTTGCGATAGTTGCAACAGACTTTGAAAACCAGCAAAAACCCAAAAAACCAGAACAGGGACCAAAACCTCAACCAAACACTATTATCCAACCAGTATCCCCCGATGACGAAACCCCTGCATACATAAGGAGAAAAAAAATAATATAAAGCGCGGGGGGCTTTTAAGCCCCCCGCAATTAAAGACCCAGCTCCTTTAACTTTCTCCAGAGCGTGGTTCTATGCATCCCGAGTATCTGCGCAGCTTTTGTTCTATTACCACTGGCCTGCCTTAGCGCCTGCTCTATTTTCAGTCTCTCTCCCAGCTCTGGCATATTCTCCATCTCAAGCCCGAGGTCTTCAACAGATATAATCCCCGACTGAGCGGTGATCACCGCTCTTTCTATAATGTTTTCAAGCTCTCTTATATTCCCGGGAAATGGATGCTCCATAAGAGCTTTCAAAGCCTTTGGCGAAAAACCTTTAAGTTTTTTAGAATACTTTTTTGAAAATTTTTTAAGGAAAAAGCTTGCCAATGCGGGTATATCATCCTTTCTCTCTCTAAGTGCGGGTATATATAGCTTAAAAACTGAAAGTCTATAGTATAGGTCGTCTCTAAATTGACCCTTTTTAACCAGTTCTTTAAGGTTTTTATTTGTAGAGGCTATTATTCTTACGTTTACTTTTCTGGTTTTTGTGTCGCCAAGTCTTTCTATTTCTTTATCCTGCACAAGGTGCAGGATTTTCGTCTGTAATGCCAAAGGCATATCTCCTATTTCATCAAGCAAAAGAGTGCCTCCATCTGCCAGCTCCACTTTTCCGGGCTTGTCTTTGATTGCGCCTGTGAAGGCGCCTTTCAAATATCCAAAAAGCTCAGCCTCCAAAAGCCCGTCAGGTATAGCTCCACAATTCACCTTTATAAATGGTCCGTCCTTTCTTGGGGACATTTCATGAATTAGTTTCGCAAGCACGCTTTTACCGCTCCCTGTTTCTCCCTCGATTAAAACGCTAACATCATATTGAGAAATAACCGACACCAGCTCTATTAGACTTTGAAAGTGCTTGCTAGAGCCGAAGAACAATCCGCTATCAGGTGCTTTTTGACTCTCCTTGGGAGCTATATGAATTGAAATTACAAATCCAAACTCCCCCATTGGAGATATAAGCAAAGAAGCCTTTTGCTTACCACAGGGAGTTTTTATGATAATCTCTGCCCTTTCGCCCTCTGGGGGAAGTGCTTCAACTTCAAGACCTATAAGTTCTTTTATGTGTTTGTTTTTTAGCTCTTGATTATCTTTAACGCAAAGCATTCTGCTTGCAACTAAGTTATGCTCCTTTACAAAACCGTTTTCATCAACTACTAAAATTGCTTCAACTATGGAGTTTAAGATAGCTTCTTTATATCTTCTTTGTTTTTCTGCTTCCAGAACGCAACTTACAACAGGGCTAACATCTCTAAAAAACTCAAGGACAAAATCCTCTCCCGGAGACATACTCCAGCAAGCGTGCGCGCCACCTGAGCATGTAACATCATAAACCTGAACGCCCTGATGCTCTTCCAAAACCAGCTCAAGCGGACAATTAGTGCATATGGAAAAAAGTCCCCTACAAGAGCTTCCCTCCTGAACATCTCTTAAGAGCCTTCTGGCGCTTTTATTTGCGTAAATTACTTTGCGGTCTTTTGATACGATCAATACAGCGTCAAAGAGTTCATCAAAGACAGAAAAATCCACCTTATAAATTTTAGATATCCCACGAGGTTTCTACCCTTGACATCATCCTGAGACTTTCTTCAAATGCGGACATATACTTCATAGCAGTTATCATAGAGCCTTTGAATTTAAGTCTCTTTGTAAGCATTGCCGCCCTTGGACCCATATCTCCATTTGCTAACTTCTTCCAGTTTTCTAAACTTGCCCATAGTTCAAAGTCGTATTTTTCAGAGTTTGCAAGACCTGCCCTTACAGCCTGAGATTTTTCAATCTTTAGCTCCACTGCTTTATCTCTCATACCATCTATGTAGTAGAGTATGCTTGCGCTAAAGTCTTTTAGATCTCTCCTTAGCGTCTCGTTTACGTTCCAGAGCTGTGCATATGCCTTGATCCAGTCCTCTGAAAGAAATTTTTGCATCAAATACCTCCATATTTCCCCCCAAAAAAGGGGGGAGATAGGGTTTTTAGGCTTCTCTCAGGGCTTTAAAAACTTCGTTGAAAGAGACCTCTTCGTTGTTGACAAAAACCCCGACATTGCCCATGACGCATACAGAATACTTAGGACCCGTTAGCGCCCAACCATGGAGCGGAGTCCATTCCTGACCTGAGAAGGCAGTATAACCATCGCATTGCATCTTTGCCATCAGTGTGTTTGCTGCGCACATCATGGCAGCCATTGCGGCATGCTCTTCGCTGATGTTGCCCTTGTAAGCAACTAGCTTTCCGTCATTGCTAAATTCCCCAGCAGCCCAAACACCTTTTATGCTCATAAGTTTGTCAAGGTTTGCCATTTTATCCTACCTCCTTAGATGTATTTTGAAAGCGTTTCAAAGGTTTTATCAAAGTCTGCCTTTTGTATTTCCAGAAAGACCCCAACATTACCCATAATGCAAGCGGCATACTTTCCGCCTGCTACAGCAAATCCGTAAACTGGATAAAATCCGTCCTGATTTGTGTAGACGCTCCAGCCCTTTGCCTGCATATTGCCCATTAGCTTGTTTGCAGCGCACATCATGGCTGCAATCTCTGCAGCTTTTTCGCTAATGTCTCCGTAGTAGGCAAGGAGCCTACCATCGTCTGAAAACTCGCCTGCCGCAACTGCGCCAGGAAGAGCCATCAGCTCTTTAAGTTTGCTAATACTTGCCATCGCCAACACCTCCTTGATTGGTTTCTATTAGGCTATAGTGCAAAAACTATGCCAGGCACAACTCAAAAGGATTTTGTTTTATATATGTTGCAAATATAGCTTTTAGTGTTGCAACGACTGTTGCATCAGGTTTTTTATATGGACTAAATCTTTAAGATGCAATTGTCCCGGGGCGCTTGGCTCTTTGATGTATCCAAAGGTTATCTCAGATCCAAATAAAAAGCCTGCTATCCTTGAAATAGTGCCATATGTTCCCATTGAAATAAGAATCTTTTTACCATCCAGGGTTTTGCCAAGGCATAAAAACCTTGCGGTATCTTCATAAGAGTTGCTTGTAACTGCAAGCTTTACAATGTCAGCTCCGAATCTATTTGCCTGCCTGTGGACTTCTTTGATAATCCACTCAGGCGGGGTTTTTTCAAAGTCATGATAAGAGACTATCAATGCAGTGTTTTTTTTAAGCTCTCTTACTTTTGAGATCCTATTTGGAAATTTTATGTCTATGTCAATGTAATCACACAGGTTTAAAAAATCTAAGTATATATCCTCATGTGCGTCTTTGGGGGTTAAAAGACTCTTTAGACCATTTTCTTTGATAGATATTAGCATACTGCTGAGGTTTTTATAGCTTTTATCTTCGAATAAGTCTAGTCTTAGCTCTATTATGTCTGCTCCTAGCTCTCTGGCAAGTTCCAGGTTTTTTAAAAAGTCTCTATCTGAAAGAGATACTGCAATTAACATTGGGTTTTGCCAAGTAGTTTCATCGGAAGTCCAAAAACCCTGCAAAATGCCCCGCCATCTCTGTGGTCAAAGCTATCTTTTGGAGAGTATGTCGCAAGCTCATCTGAATACAGGCTATATGGCGATTCTCTCCCAACTACCCTCAAAGAGCCTCTTTGGAGTTTTAGCCTTACCTTGCCAGTTGCTCTTTTTGCCAGTCTTTCGCAAAAGGCATCAAGGGCTTCTCTTAAAGGAGTAAACCATAGACCTTCGTAAACTATCCTTGCGTATTCGTGCGAGATATGTGAAAGAAGGTAGTGAAAGCTGTGTCTATCAAGGACTGTTGAGAGAATGTCTCTATAGGCTTCATACAAAACCAGAGCTCCCGGGGCTTCATAGACTTCTCTGCTCTTTATGCCCACTAGCCTGCTCTCTACCATGTCAATTCTTCCAAAGCCATTTTCGCCTGCTATGGTGTTTAGTTTTGCTATCAATTCGTGCAATTTAAAATCCTGCGAATTTAACTTAACAGGTTTTCCTTCAAAAAATTCTATTTCTATGTATGTTGGCGCTTCAGGCGTTTTTTCCACGGGCTTTGTTATTTCAAAAGCGTCTTCCGGGGGCTCTAAGGATATGTCTTCTATGGGACCGCATTCTATGGATATGCCCCAGAGGTTTTTGTCTATTGAATAGGGTTTTTCTCTGCTTACCTTTACAGGGATGTTAAAGCGCATGGCGTAATCTACCTCTTCCTCGCGCGAGCGAAACTCCCACTCTCTAAACGGGGCAATAACCTCAAGCGATGGATCTAAAGCCCAGACAGATAGTTCAAACCTGACCTGGTCGTTTCCTTTGCCGGTAGAGCCGTGGGCTACGGCCTTTGCTCCAAATTCTTTTGCAAAATGCACCAGCCTTTTGGCAATTAAAGGACGGGAGAGGCTTGCGCTAAGAGGATATTTACCCTCATAAAGTGCAAGAGCTCTTAAAGTAGGCAGGCAGAAGCTATTTGCAAATTCCTCTTTGAGGTCTTCGACTATGGCCTCAATTGCTCCTGAGGCTTTGGCTTTCTGGGGTATTTGACTGAGCTCTTCTCCCTGACCTACATCTGCGGTATAAGTGATAACTTCGTATCCTTTTTCTGATAGCCATCTTACCATTACAGAAGTATCAAGTCCACCAGAGTAGGCAAGAATTAAACGCATCTAACTATATTAAGTCAGTTTGTATAGGCTATGTTTAAGTAGCAGTAAGCAACCATTGCGCCAGAGGAGGGAGTTATGCCGGTATTTATAATCACAACGCTCTGGGGCGGATAGGTCATAATGTCAGAGCAAGCGCGTTCTAAGTAAGAAAAGGAACGAAACTCCACGCAGATCATTCTGCAAACCTGAGGTGTTTGATTGCGAACTTTAAAGGTCGCTCCGCGGGGATTTCCGACATTATCTCTGAATACTTGCACATCTATTATCTCTGCGGGCACTCTTTGAGAGCGCTGATGGTCAACTGCAGGTCCACAGGATAGTATCAAACCAAGAAAAAGCAGGAAAATAGCCTTCATTTTATCCTCCTTGTTAAAATTTTAGGATGATATGGTCTTTGCCTGCATATGAAATAGCCCGTTTGGTTAAATCAAAAGAGTTAAGTCCAAAGGAGGTCTTGAGCGCGTTTTTCGAAAGGTTTCAGGCTCTAGAACCTAAACTAAACGCTTTTATAACCCCAACATTTGAGAGAGCTCTTAAAGAGGCAGAAAATTTAGAGCCATCTTCTGAGATGCTACTTGCAGGCGTGCCAGTTGCTCTAAAGGACAACATAAATCAAAAAGGGGTTGAAACTACCTGCGGTTCAAAGCTCTTACAAAATAGCGTGGCAGTGTTTGATGCGACTGTGGTTTCCCGTCTTCGCGCCGAAGGCGCGGTTTTTGTAGGAAAAACAAATATGGATGAGTTTGCGATGGGCTCCTCGACGGAGTATTCAGCCTTTTTTAAAACGCGTAACCCCTGGGATATAGAGAGAGTCCCAGGTGGGTCTTCCGGGGGGTCTGCGGTGAGTGTTGCGGCGCGTATGAGTCCTCTGGCGCTTGGGTCTGACACAGGTGGGTCTGTGCGCCAGCCTGCGAGCTTTTGCGGGGTTATTGGTCTTAAGCCCACTTACGGAAGGGTTTCAAGATACGGTCTTGTAGCCTTTGCCTCCTCGCTTGACCAGATTGGACCATTTGCCTTTAATTGCAAAGACCTTGCCCTTATTATGAAAGTGATTGCGGGTTTTGACAAACGCGATAGCACGAGCTCTAATTTGCCGGTGGAGGATTACCTGAAAGAGGTTGAAAATGCGGGTGTTAGGAATCTTCGCGTGGCAGTGCCCAGGTTTGAAGGTGTCGAGACCAATGTCAGGGAGTGTTTTGATAAATTTTTAAAGAAAATAGAGCAAGATGGGGCTAAAGTTGAAGAAATAGAGCTAAAATACATCCATCTTGCCATAAATGCTTATTATGTTATAGCTCCCTGTGAGGCTTCTTCGAACCTTGCGCGTTTTGATGGCATAAGGTATGGAAATGCCGTTTACGGAAAAGATATTGACGAAACTTATAAAAAAACCCGTAGTGCCGGCTTTGGTAAAGAGGTAAAGCGCAGGATTCTTATGGGGACTTTTGCCTTATCTTCTGGCTATTATGACGCTTACTATCTTAAAGCAATGAAAGTAAGAACTTTAATTGCAAACGAGCTTAAATCTATCCTTAGAGATTACGACCTTATAATCACCCCAACTACCCCCACGAGGGCTTTCAAGTTTGGAGAGAAGACCTCTGACCCTGTTAGTATGTATCTGTCTGACATCTTTACAGTTAGCGTAAATCTGGCCGGTTTGCCTGCGGTTTCTTTGCCTCTTTGTGTTTCTGAAGGTTTGCCATGTGGTGTTCAGCTAATTGCAGGTGAGTTTTCAGAAGGGCTTTTGATGAGAGTTTGTGGCTGGTGGGAAGGCGTTTCTGGGTTTTCCTCCTGGCTTAGCGAGCTTGCAAGATAGTCAGCAAGATGCATAACCTCCTGGGATTTTGAGAATTTTTTGACCCCGTCGTTTAGATTAAGCACGCAACCGGGGCATGTGGTAAGCACCAGCTTTGCACCTGTGGAATCAAGGTCTTTTATCTTCTCCTCCTGGGCTTTATTTGAAATTTCAGGGTTTGTTATTGAAAAAAGCCCGGCAAATCCACAGCAGGATTTGTCTTTTGATGCTTTTTTGAGACTATCGCCCTCTACTTTTTTGATGCATCCGTAGAAAACCTCTGAATCTACCTTCATCGCGCTATAAGAGTGGCAGGGAACATGGAATGTAACCTCTTTACCAGAGCCTTTAAAGCTTAGGTTTTCGCCATTTACAATTTCGGCAAAGTCCTTGACCTTCCAGCCTTGTTTGTAGTCTTCGCTTAAAGCCCCACCGCAGGTTGGACAGGCAACTACTATTGCGTCAAAGTCATAGTTTTTGATTTCTTTGATGTTGTGCTCTTTTAACTTTTCAAAAGCGGGAAGATTGCCACTATAGTAGTGAGGAGCTCCGCAACATTTGATGTCTTTAGGGATAATGACGCTATAGCCAGCTGCATTTAAAAGTTTTATGACGCTCTCGCCTGTTTTTGTATAAAAAGCGTCTATCAAACAGCCTGTAAAGAAAAGAACTCTGGCTTTTTCTTCTCTTGCTTTAAAGGTTTTTCCTCTCAGGTCAAAGGCTTTGCCGGAAGGTTTTGGCATAAATTTCACTGCGCCTGTAGGGAATGGGACTTTGAGTTCTTTGGGTAAAATCCCGGATAATTTACCTGCCAGCTTTGTTATGGCTCTTCCGGGCCTTGATTGGAGAGTGTTTAGAGCAATTAATCCAGCTTTTTTCATAAAGCTGTCTCCAAGCTTTTCTCTTTGCAGATTTCTAGAGTGGACCATGATTTCTTTAAACTCAACGCCGTTTGGACATATCCACTCGCATCTTCTACACATTGCACACTGATTCCAGGATGTGCTAACAGAGTTATTTAGCTCGAGTTCTCCTCTAAAGACCATATTGCTAAGCGCTATCCTACCCCTTGCAAACCCGCTCTCATTCTGTATGGATGGATAGGTAGGACAGACATCTTTACAAAGCCCGCACTTGACACACTGGTCAGTCAGGTTAAGCAAAACTTCCATGGTTTATTAAATTTCTCTCTAAATTTTTACAGTTTCCATGATAGTGCTTGGGTTTTTACCCTTTACGGTTAGACACTCACGAAAGACCACATGCGGGCAACGCCTTGCGCAAAATTCGTGATCTAATTTTTTAAAGAGCTCCTGTATGGATTTGCCCTTTGCCTCAAAGATGTTGTCTACATCCATGTGATTATCAATCTGCACCTTTTCTAAAAGAGGGTAGAGATTGCAACTGATATTTGACATGGCTGGTTCTATGTTCATGGAGCGAATTCTGTCGAGCAACCTAACCAGCATTAGACTTCCCGGAGCATCAATGTAATTTACGGCCTCAAGGTCTAACAAAACATACTTGAGATGTTGTTTTCTTTCCGAAACTTTTTGAAGGATGTATTCGAACACATATTCAGCATTGCCAAAGTATAGCGACATATTTGGTCTAATATAGAGAATTTGAGGACATTCAGGGATGTTTTCCCTCTCTGCGTTTACAAATGTCGAAGAGGCTGGATTTCTGGTTAGCACTACTATCCTTGGGTACATCGTTTTATAAACAAAAGAACCAAGAGCAACCACTGTCCCCAGCGTTATTGCAACCCACAGGTCCATAAAGAACACCGTCGAAAATGTAAGACCTGCAACTATTCCGTCTATTTTGTTTATTTTGTAGAGCTTTATTATCTCCTGCGGTCTAATAAGGTCTATAACGGCGGATAGCACAATTGCGGATAAGGTTGCTTTTGGAAGGTAATAAAAAAGTGGAGCAAGAAAAATCAAAGTCAGGGCAACTATAGAGCCAGTTATAACGCTTGCAATAGGGCTTTTTGCCCCAAGCTGGAAGTTAATCGCCGACCTTGAAAAAGACCCTCCTATGGGAAAACCCTTAAAAAGCCCTGCTACTATGTTAGCAAGCCCTTGCCCTATGAGTTCCTGGTTTGGGTCCCATTTATCTCCGGCTCTTATTGCGAGCTGCTTTGCTATTGCGACTGCCTCGATAAGACCAAACGCTGCTATAACAATAGCGCCTGCCCAGAGCTGTGATACAGTTTTGTAATCAACACCTTCAATTCCAAAGCTTGGAAGTCCCACAGGCACATTGCCAACCAGAGAAACTCCGTATTGCTTGAGGTTTAAAAAGTAAGAAAAAAGAGATGTTACTATAACTGCAACCAAAGCCCCCGGCAGGAGGGGATTGACTCTCCTTACAACCAGAATAATAATGTAGGAAAAAACCCCGACAGCCAGAGTGTAAGGATTTACCTGAGAGATTTTACTAATAATGTCTACTATAACTTCGTATATATGAGTGCTCTGGGTTATCTTAAACCCAAACAGATTTCCTGCCTGACTTAAAGCTATAACGAGAGCTCCGGCGCTGGTGAATCCAACTATGACGCTATTTGATATCAGTTCTATTAAAAATGCAATCCCTGCAAGACCTATGGCAAGTCTTATCACCCCAACCATCAGGGCAAGGATTGCAGCCATCGTAATCCATTGCTGGGTTCCGGGCTCTGCAAGTCCATAGAGGGCAGAGCTGGTAAGAAGAGCCGTCATTGCAACAGGTCCAGTTGCCAGAAATCTAGAGCTACCAAAGAGCGCAGCTACTATAACTGGCAATACGGATGCATAAAGCCCGTATATTGGCGGTAATCCAGCCAAAAGTGCATAAGCCATCCCCTGAGGCACCAAAACCGCAGCGACCGTAAGGCCTGCTATTAAATCCCTTACAAACTTTGACCTGTCATAGTCTTCAAACCATCGGGCAAATGGCATTAAGTCAAAGGAGATGGTAATTTTCACTTAAGCCTCCTAAATAGCAATTTAATTCCGTCTTAGTTGGCACTATCACCATATACTTCGCAGCTTGCAGGATATTTAATCTGATTAATGCCGAAGTTATCCCTTATTTGCCCATCTCCCAAAATTATGAACTTCTGGGTAGTTAGCTCCTCAAGTCCCATAGGTCCCCTTGCGTGAAGCTTGTCTGTTGATATTCCCATCTCTGCCCCAAGACCAAGCTCACCCCCATCGTTAAATCTGGTTGACGCATTAACAAAAACCGCAGAAGAATCAACCAGCCTCAAAAATTCCATGCCTCTAGTGTAGTTTTCTGTAACTATGGCATCAGAATGCCCAGAGCCGTACTTATGTATAAAATCAATCGCCTCTTTAAAGGAGGGCACCGTCTTGACAGAGAGCTTAAGGCTCAAAAACTCTTCATAATAGTCCTGCTCTTTCACCGGATTTGCCCTTACTTTACCCTCTATAGCCTTTAGACTCTCCTCATCACAAAGTAGCTCAACGCCCGCCTTTTCCAGAACCATCGCAAGCTCTGGCCAGATTGTATTTAAAACCCTCTTATGGAGAATCAAATTCTCAACGGCGTTACAAACTGAAGGTCTTTGCACCTTGGCGTTAAACACTATGTCAATAGCTTTCTTTATATCCGCATCTTCGTCTATGTAGATGTTACAAACGCCCTTATAGTGCTTTATAACCGGCACTTTTGAAGATTCAGCCACTGCCCTTATAAGGCTCTCACCCCCTCTTGGAATCACAAGGTCTATTAACCCCTCAAGACTTAAGAGCTCTCTTACCACCTCTCTATCCGGCAATTCTATAAATTGCACCATATCCTGATTTATTCCCGCCTCAAGACATCCTTCTCTCAAAATCGAGGATAGAACTCTGTTGGTATTTAAAGCCTCGCTACCGCCTCTTAAAATAACGGCGTTCGAGGACTTTATGCAAAGGGCCCCTGCCTCTATGGTTACATTCGGGCGCGATTCATAAATTATCAAAATAACCCCTATGGGAACTCTCATCCTGCCAACTCTTAAACCATTCGGTCTTACCCACATTCTGGTTATTTCCCCAACCGGGTCAGGCAAGGAGGCGACATCCTCAAGGGCTTTCACAAGAGCATCTATTCTCTTCTGGTTTAGCAAAAGCCTATCGACAGCAGCCTCGCTCAGGGATCTGCCCGCAATCTCAAGGTCTTTTTGATTCTCCTCAAGGATTAGATTTTTTTTCTTTATTATTAAATCCGCGCTCCTTCGGAGCGCGAGGTTTTTTTTCTCAGTGCTTATATTGATGAGCTCTCTGGAAGCGTTTTTTGCTATCTGAGCCTTTTGATATGCGTATTGTTTAAAGTCCATAAAGTGTTATTATAAATGGGTCGGGCGGGATTCGAACCCGCGACCCACGGATTAAAAGTCCGTTGCTCTACCAGGCTGAGCTACCGACCCTTTAGAGTTTTTGAGTATAAATTCCAGAGCCTTGCCTGTCAAGGATTTAGCTTTTTATGACCTGATTCTGGCTTTATTTTCATAGGGGCTCTTGAAATGGCAAGAGCTCTATCCGGGACATCTTTATTTATTACTGAACCTCCGGCTATGAATGCCTTTTCGCCTATAACAAGCGGTGCAATAATAAGACTGTTACTGCCTATAAAAGCTTTTTGTTTGACTCTGCATTCGTGTTTCTTCCTGCCATCAAAGTTTGCAAAAACAACCCCTGCACCGATATTTACACTATCTTCTATGGTTGCATTTCCAATATAAGAGAGATGTTTGGCAAAAACCCCTCTGGCTATATTTGAACTCTTTACCTCTACGAAGTTTCCAATGTGAGAATTTTCGCCAATTATAGAGTTGCTCCTTATGTGGGCAAATGGTCCTACTGTTGCACCTGGTTTTATAGTGGAGTCTTTTATTACGCTGTATGGCTCTATTATTGAACCTTCTCCTATCAGACTGTTGTAAATTATAGACCCTTTTCCGATTATTGCTCTGTCTGAAATTTTTGTATTCCCCATTATCATCACATCCGGGAATATCTCCACTTCAGACCCAACTTCTACAGAGGCTTCTATCCATACGCTCTCAGGTTGATGTATCGTAGCGCCATTTTTTGCTATATTTTGAAGAATTCTTAACCTTGCGATGTTTTCAACTATAGCCATGTCCCATCTTGTGTTTACGCCAAGCACCTCACTTGGGTCGCTTGCAGCATAGGCGCGCACCTCATATCCTCTTTTGTTCATAATTTCAAAAACTTCAGTTAGATAAACCTCGCCTGTCACAGGACTTGGCTTTAGACTAAATATCGTCTCAAGAAGGTGAGGGCAGTAAAAGAGATAAACCCCGGAATTTACTTCATTTACGGCTCTCTCCTGCGGCGTTGCATCCTTTTCCTCTACTATCCTGATAACTCTGTCCACTGATTCTTTTATTACCCTTCCGTATCCGGTTGGATCAGGTAAATTTGCGCTCAGCAATAGTCCGCTTATTATCTTGTTTTCATATTCTTTTACCAGCTTTACATATCTAAACATGGAGCTTATAGTGTCAGGAAGAACCAGCGGAGTATCTGCATTAATTACGAGTAGATAATCGTCAAAGTCCCTCCAGCAATCTATAGCACTTAAAACCGCGTCCCCTGTGCCACCTTTTGGGTTATCCTGTTTAAAGTAAATATACTCCTCCCCACAAAAGCTCTTTATTCTATCCGCTTCGTGCCCAACTACTATCGCAATGCTCTGAGGGCTTACACTTCTAACAGTTTTTAAAACATGCCATATCATCGGCATTCCAACAATGCTATGGAGTGGCTTTGGAATCTGGCTTTTGAATCTGCTGCCTGTACCTGCTGCCAGAACTAGAGCCCTCATGTGGTTAGTTTATACTACCAAAGCATCCCTTGTCACCCCTCTTTTGCTATTTTTCACGAAGTTTACCATATCTCTAACTTCTGGAAACTTTAGGTATTCTTCTTCAATTATTTTAAAGGCTTGTTCTTTTGTAAGACCAGACCTGAAAATTGTCCTGTATGCGCGCTTTAGGGCGCTTATAACTTCCTGTCCAAAGCCGTGCCTTTTGAGCCCTCTTAAGTTAAGTCCGTATAACTTTGCATGCTGTCCAGAAGCCATACAAAATGGCGGCACATCAAGTGAAACGCCTGATAGCCCCCCTACCATCGCGTATTTACCAACCCTTGCCCATTGATGAACCGCGCAAAGCCCCCCAAGAAATGCGTACTCTTCAACAACTGCATGCCCTCCGAGTGTTGCGCAGTTTGCAAGTATTGCATTTTTACCAACCACGCAATCGTGAGCAACATGTGCATAAGCCATCAAATACGCATTTTGCCCAACTATGGTTGTCCTGTCTCCGGTCGCTCTATGGATGCTTACGTATTCTCTAATAACTGCCCCATCCTCAATCAAAACCTTGCCATTTGTTGAATCCTCGCTAAGGTGCTGGGCGCTCTCTCCTATCACTGCCCCGGTGTGAATTTTACAGCCCTGTCCTATTCTTACCTTGCCCTTTATATGAACCATCGGACCAATCTGTGTCCCCTTGCCTATATATACCTCTCCCTCTATAACGCAGTATGGACCTATAATGACATCTTCTTCGATCTGAGCTTCTTTTGATATTATTGCGCTTTTGTCAATCATATCCTCTTTAGTTCTCTTCTTAAAAGCTCCATGGCCCACTGGGTTGATAAAAACTGATTTTCCTCTCTTGAACCTAAAAATTCAAACCTCCAGACTTTGCTCTTATCAAAGATGCAAACCCCTATATAGGTAAGTCCCACCGGCTTTTGAGGTGTTGCACCACCTGGACCTGCTATCCCGGTGATTCCAATTCCTATATCTGCCCCAAAGCGAGCTTTTGCCCCCTTTGACATCTGGAGACAAACCTCCTGAGAAACCGCCCCAAAAGCCATCAGGTCTTCTTCTCTGACTCCAAGGAGCTCTACCTTTGCCCTGTTTGAATAAGCCACAATCCCCCCAAGAAATACCCTTGAAGCCCCCGGGATAGAGACTATCCTGGAAGAGAGCAAACCCCCACTGCAACTCTCTGCAGTTGCCAAACTTAGACCTCTTGCATCGAGCTCTTTAACCACAATCTCTTCTAACTTTCTATCGCCTGCTGCGTACACAAGTTCCTGGTTTTTTTGAAAAAACCTCTCTTCTAACTCTTTGGAGAAAAACTCAATCTCTAAATTACCAGGGCGCAATTTAACCTCCGATCCGCCTGGCAATATCGTCTCAACGAGCTTAAATCTCAATCAAGAGCCTCCACAAGATAAAAAGGTCTTCCCTGAAAAGCGCCCGGCCTTACCCCCTCAAAAAAAGGCTGATATTCATCAAACTCAGGCGATAAAAAAACAACCCCTTTTGCAATATTTGCGCTGTAAACTTTTCTTATACCTCCCAGCCTCGGGATTTCTTCTTTTATATCCTTTGAAACCAGCGCTGTTTGCACAGGTTCAAGCCCGTGAGTCCAGTAGCTCCAGTGCCCAAGCTCTTCGCAAAGCCCCCCTATAGAATATAGCCATCTTCTGGCTTCTAAAAACCCTTCAGGTCTTTGCGCTTTTATATCCCCAAAAGCCACTTCCCTATCTTCTAACTTGGTATCCAAATCAATCGCCTCCGCAATCAATCTCCATGGCTCTTCGCATCCACTTTGCGGACTGATAAGAGCTTTTGAAAAAACTCCTGTCCTTAATCCGCCTCTAAAGACAGAAAAATCCCTCTCAGGCACTAAAGAAATCCCTACACAGGCATTTGATACATTAACCGAAAAATCCGGCATGGCGCTAAAGGTAAAGAGAAACTTCCCCCTTGACTTTTCAATCTCCTGGTCTGAAAAATACCTGAGCCCATTCCCTATGCTTACTATAGTGTCAAAATCATCAAGTCTTTCAAAGAGCTCTCCTATGTGCCTTGCTTTATAGCGGACCATATCCCCAACAATGGCATAATTTGCCCCCATTTCTCTTATTTTTTTTAAGAAATACATAAACCACGCCCTTGCGGGCGTGAGAAAAAGATGAGCCCCTATTAAAACAAGCGCCCCCCTGAAAGCTTTTAAGAGCTTTGCAATCTCCCCATTTTCCTCAAGCTCTCTATCGAGAAATTTCACCATCTCCCCAAGGTTTAAAAGCACTCTGTCGTGCGCTTTGGCACAGAGAGTTTCATACCTTGCGCTGATGCAAATAACTCTCGCCCCCGCCTCTATAGCATCAACAACAAATCTCATCGCCATCACATCGCTAAGCGTTGGCTCGGCATCTATGCTGATAATTAGCTTTGCCTTTGCCCATTCTCTCAGCTCAAGCGTGCAACTTTCAAAATCAATCAAAGGCGCATCGACAAAAACCTCACCTGCTTTTTTCGCAACAGCGAAATCTTCAAGGCTCGCCTGCTTTGTCAAAATAAAAGCCACCCTTTTGCCCTTTATGTTTTCCCTGAGAGCCTTTAAGACCCTTTCCCTACTCACAGCCTCTTTTTCCATATAAAAACCTTTCAGTCTAAAGGGACTATTTACTATATCCTGAAGGTAAGTAATACCTTTAGTGCAAAGACTCCCCATGCCAACTACACATCCAGGATGCCCATAAACATCTTTCAAAGCCCCGTTTTTGATATAGGCTATAAAAGAGCATCCACAGGAACAATAAGGGCAAAAACCAGCTTCCTGGCTGTCGTGACTCTTTACGCTAAGTGGAAGACCTGTCGGTCTTAAATCCACTTATGAAACTACCCTGACTTTTCTAGCCCTCGCCCCTTTCTGGTCTTGCTCTACCTCAAACTCAACAACCTGTCCTTGCTCGAGGTTTTTAAAACCCTTTTGTTGAATGTCTGAGTAGTGAACGAAAACATCCCCGCCCTCATCTTCCCTGGTTATAAAACCGTAGCCTTTCTCTTTGCTAAACCACTTAACTGTGCCTCTATAAAGCATCAAAACCTCCTGGTTTGAATAATACCATATTGATTGAACCTGTCAAGCTCTTGCCTATAATAATTACTTTGGTGGCTGGTTTAATAGACCAAATCTTGCCACTTAAGGGAGTTTGGCGATGATTCCTAATCTCTCTCTAAGTGAGATTTTGATAATCCTTTTTATGGTCCTTTTACTCTTTGGCGCAAACAGAGTGCCAGAGCTTGGAAAGTCTCTCGGCGAGGGAATAAGAAACTTCAAAAAAGCCCTAACCGGCGAGGAAGATAAACCCAAAGAGGTCAAGGCTCAGGAAAAGAGAGATTCTTAAAAAGCTGACCCAAAACCCCGTTAACTAACTTGACCTGACTGGAATCTGAATACCTAGACGTTATCCTTACATAATCTTTAATAGCCACACTCGGCTTTTGCGTTTTTTTTAACTCAATTTCGGTAATTGCAACTCTTAAAATTGCTCTCTCTATACTGCCAAGACTCATAAGGTCTCTACCTTTTAGTTGCTGTGCGAGTCTCTTTTCAAGAGTTTGTATGTTTTGTTTAAATAGCCTTATTATCATCCTTGTGTATCTCTTCCTTTCTGAATGAGCTCTAAAGCACTTATAAAAACTCTCGGTAAGTTCCTCGAGGTCTTTTCCTGTAATTTCCCATTGATAGAGTATCAAAAAAGCATCTCTCCTTGAGCGCTTCCTGTGAATCATTTTATGTTTCTGAGCAGGTTAACCATCTCTATAAGAGCGAGCATGCCTTCCCAGCCTTTGTTTCCGTGTTTGCTACCTGCGCGCTCAAGCGCCTGCTCTAAATTATCCGCCGTTATTACCCCATAAGTGACCGGCTTTGACATCTCAAGACTTATCTGCGCAAGACCTTTGGTAAGCTCACTTGCAATATACTCAAAGTGAGAAGTCTGCCCCCTTATAAGAACGCTCAGAGCAACCACTCCCTCTACTTTTGGCAAAAGACTTTTTACAACAAGCGGAACCTCCCAGGAGCCCGGTACTTTAGCAACGATTAGGTTTTGAGCTCTTCCTCCGTGTCTTAAAAAGCAATCTATTGCCCCTTCAACCAACCTGTCTGAAATAAGATGGTTATATCTACTTACGACTATCCCAAGGCTCATATCCTGTGCAATAAGGTTTCCTTCAAACACATTCATTTTCTTACCTCCCAGTTGTCAATGAGTCTTGCGCTATCAAATCTTACTGCGACAAGCACCCTGTGACCTGTCTTTAGCTCCTTCACAGGCTTTAAAAACTCGTCAGTAAATTCAATATAGTCAATCCCTCTAACATGCCTGTGCGAGAGTATAAATTTTTGCATCTTGTCTCTTATTTCCTCTAAAGGAGAGCCTTTTCTAAATAGCTCCTCAAATAGCTCAAACGAGCGATATATACATCTGGCACTCTCTCTTTCACTCTCAGAAAGATAAACATTTCTTGAACTCAGAGCCAGCCCATCTGAATCCCTTACTGTAGGAACCGGGACTATCTCTATGTCAAATCCAAGGTCCTTAACCAGCCTTTTTACCACAATAAGCTGTTGAAAGTCTTTTTCTCCAAAATACGCTCGCTCTGGACGGATTAAGTTAAATAACTTGCAAACAACTATGCAAACTCCCCTGAAGTGCCCAGGTCTGAATTTTCCCTCAAGCACATCAGTAAGCCCTGGAATTTCTATAACAATCTGGGGTTTTTCCGGATATATCTCTTTATTATCAGGTGCAAAAACTATGTCAACGCCTTCACTTTTGCAGATTTCAAAGTCTCTTTCTAAGTTTCTTGGATACTTTTCAAAGTCTTCTCCCTCACTAAATTGCTCAGGATTTACAAATATGCTAACGACACATATGCTGTTTTCTTCCCTGCACTTTTTTATAAGCTCTATATGTCCTCTGTGGAGAGCTCCCATAGTTGGCACAAACCCTATCTGACCTTTTGTCTCCCTGAGTGCGATTTTTAGGTTTTTTACGTCTTTTATTAACCTCGTCACGACGCAATAATATAGTAATGAAAAACCCTCTAATCATTTTGGCGTGGATGATAATTCTCTCCTGCCAGCCAATCCCGGAGGGCTTTAACCCTGAAGATTACAAAAACCAGAACATAGAGGGCATTATCCAGGTTTCTGCAAAGCTCTCTAGCGAGATCAAAGACAAGAGATTTTTAACAGTCTCTGTAAGAGACCTTTCTGAGCCAGCACCTATTGCGGTATTGAATGTAAAAGACCCAAGTTTTCCCTACAGGTTTAAAATAGACGGAAAGAACAAAATAGACCACGATCGCCCTCTCAAGGGCAAGGTTATAATACTCGCAAGGCTTAGCTCAGAACAGGGGACAACTGCCAAAACTGGAGACCTTATGGGCAGTGCTGAAGCAATAGCAGGACAGAGAAATGTTTTAATAATAATCTCTACGAGGCTTGATTAATGGAAGGACTCATTAAAAAACTCGTAGAATACGGAAAGGCAATAGCTATTTTGCCCGCCCTTAGCCTGTTTATAGGCGCTGTTTTTCTTGGTTTCTATGGAGTTTATCAGCTATTTTACATCCTTTCAATGGTTTTTGTAAGCCCTGAATATAAAGACACCACAAAGCTCTCTACGATGTTTATAACGGTTATGGATATACACCTTCTATCTGTTATTCTCTACATTTTCGCAGTTGGGCTATACGAGCTTTTTGTTGGCAAGTTATCGGTTCCTGAATGGCTGAAAATAGAAAGCATCGACCAGCTAAAGGCAAAACTCGCAAGCGTCATAGTCCTCATTCTTGCAATAACTTTCACAAAACAGGTTGTCAAATGGGAAAAACCGCTGGATACACTGCTATTTGGAATTGCGATTGCAATCGTTACAGCAGTGCTTATCTTCTACTATAAGGTTAAAGAGCATAGCTAAATGCGGTTTATTGTATACATAAAAAGAGACAGAGCCTACCAAAGCTACACAGTAGAGACGGAAAAGACCTTAACTCTTCTTGAGCTTCTGGAGCTGATAAAAGAACAGGATCCGACGCTCTCTTTTAGACAGATGTGCAGGGCTGGTATATGCGGCACCTGCGGTGTTTTGCTTAACTCAAAGCCCGTGCTTGCCTGCAAAACCATGCTCTCTGAAAGCGCCAGCGAACTTAAAATCGACCCTCTTCCTAACTATCCTCAGGTTAAAGACCTCGTGGTGGATTCAAGAAATGCCTGTTTGAAATTGCCCCTATTTACCCCGGCAAAGAGCCAGCTTCCAAAAAACGCACATGAATGTATAAGATGTGGTATCTGCGACAGCGTATGCCCGGTTTTGAATACAGGTGTTTTCGCAGGTCCTATGCTGTTTGTGAGACTCAATGCCCTTTCAGAAGAGTCAAAGCCTTATGAGGTTATGCACCCGGAGCTTTGCACTCACTGTATGGCTTGCTCAAGGTCATGTCCTAAAAATGTCATGCCAGAGTCGATAATTTCGCAATTTAGCCCAAAGTCTTTTAGCTTCGATTTTCTCTCGGGGCTATAATTGCCCCTTATGCGCCTTTTTGACCTCTATCGCCTAAAGGCAGGTCAGATTGTTCCGACCCTTGAGCGCATAAAGAGAGCTGTTAGCTATCTTAATCTCAAGCCCTCTTATCGCTCGCTTCAGGTAGGTGGCACAAACGGCAAAGGCTCTACATGTGCGTTTTTAAACTCCATACTTATCTCACACGGTTACAAAGTAGGCTGGTTTATTTCACCTCACTTAATAGACGAAAGAGAACGCTGGAGAGTAAACTCTGAGTTAATAAGCGAGCAAGAGCTTAAAGATTTAATAAAAGACCTGAAACCCGTCTTTGAGCGTTTTGACCTAAGTTATTTTGAAGCCTGCACTCTGGTTGCGCTCATTTACTTTGAGCAAAAAAATGTCGATTTTGCCATCTTTGAGGTTGGAATGGGCGGAAGATGGGATGCAACCAAGGTCTCTAATCCAGTAGCCTGTGCAATAACAAATGTCCAGAGAGACCACACCAAATGGCTTGGCGAAAAACAGAGCCAAAGAGCCATGGAAAAACTCGGTATTTATGTAAAAACAAGACCTCTGATACTTGGAAACATGCGCTTTCCTCTATATCCGATTGCGACCAGTTTTTGTGATTTAAAAGACCTTATAGTCGGTGGTCTTGACTTCCTTGCCCACGGTCGGGTATGTGGCACTCAGACCTATCTTGATAGTTTTGAATTTAGAGACCTTAACTTAAGAGATGTCAAGCTAGGTCTTTGGGGAGAGTGGCAAATTGAAAACTCCGCTACTGCCATAGCCCTTGCGTCAAGCGTTGTTAAGCTCTCGCCTGATTTAACCTCCAGGGCGCTCTCGATATCAAGATGGGAGGGGAGAATGGAGCTAATTAGAGAAAGCCCGGCAATTTTTTTAGATGGAGCTCATAACCCTGATGCGATTTTAAGTCTTTGTAAAGCGCTTAAGGTCCATTTTCCCTCTATAACTCCGGTTTTCTCAACTCTTAAAGACAAAGACTGGAAGCTCTCTCTAAGGATAATTTCAGAGTTTTTTAAAGAGATTTATATAACCAAAATTAACCACCATAGAGCTCTTGAGCTTGAGATTTTAAAATCAGCCTGCGAGGAGATTGGCATTTTATGCCATTGTCTTGAAAGCCCTAAGCAGGTTTTTTCTCTTGATAAAGATGTGGTTGTTTTTGGCTCTCTCTATCTTGTTGGCGAGGTAAGGGCTATAATAAAACCTTATGCGAGTTAAAGGCCCTTCTTCAAGAAAGTTTAAGAAAAAGATTCTGAAGCTGGCAAAAGGCTTTCGGGGTCAGCGGAAAAATGTCTACAGACGTGCAAAAGAGTATGTCTTTAGAGCCCTTCAATATCAATATAGAGACCGCCGTCAACGCAAGCGCCAGTTTAGGAGCCTCTGGATTAGCAGGATAAATGCCGCAGTAAGAGTTTATGGACTTAGCTATAGCAAGTTTATAAAAGGTTTAAGCCTTGCTGGCATAACCCTTAATCGTAAAATGCTATCTGAAATCGCTATCAGAGACCCTCAAAATTTTGAATCTCTGGTAAAGCTCGCCAAGGAAAAACTAAATGCCTGATATTGATGGCTTAAAATCTGAGTTTTTTTCAAAACTCAAAGAGATAAAATCCAGCGAGGAGTTAAAAAGGTTAAAGTCAGAGTATCTTAGTAAAATCAACGATCTCTTAAAATCTTTAAAAGACCTCCCAGCGGATAAAAAGCCTGTTTTGGGACAGCAATTGAACCAGCTAAAAGCCCTGATTTTTGATTCCATAAGCGAACTTGAAGATAAACTCAAAAATCAATCTCTTCAGCAAGAGCTAATTAAAAAATGGCAGGATTTGACAATCCCTCTGGAACATTCCGTGGGCAGTTTGCATCCAATTTCCACAGTAAAAAGAAAAATCCTTGGATATTTTCGCTCCCTTGGATTTTCAGTCTGGAACGGACCAATACTTGAGAGAGAAGACTATAACTTTGACCTCTTAAACGTTCCAAAAGACCACCCTGCACGCGATATGCAGGATACATTTTATGTAAACCTCGAAGGATATTTGCTTCGCACTCATACCTCCTGCGTTCAGATAAGGGCGCTTCTAAGTTCAGCTCCCCCAATTTATATGGTATCTGCTGGAAGAGTCTTTAGAAGAGACGATGATCCAACCCATTCTCCGATGTTTCATCAGATTGAAGGTCTGGTAATTGACAAAGATCTTTCCTTTGGTCATATGCGTGCTTTAATAGAGGGATTTTTAAGCGATTTCTTTGGCGAAAGTGCTAAGCTTCGCTTTCGCTCGTCTTACTTTCCATTTACTGAACCTTCTGCAGAGGTTGATATAAGGTGCATTTTTTGTCTTGGAAGTGGTTGCAATGTCTGCAAGGGCACAGGCTGGCTTGAGGTCATGGGTTGCGGAATGGTGCATCCGCAGGTTCTTAGAAACTGCCTTCTTGACCCTGAAGTTTATAACGGCTTTGCCTTTGGTGCCGGGCTTGAGAGACTTGCCATGTTGCTTTTCAGAGTTGAAAACATAAAAACCTTTTTTGAAAACGATATTAGATTTCTAAGGCAGTTTAATGTTTAGAGACTTTAGCCCTTCAGAGCTCCGTGCAGTCGGGATTATATCCTTTGCAGTGGCAGTGAGGATGCTGGGTATTTTCCTGCTTTTGCCAGTTTTGTCCCCTTATGTTTCTACTCTCAGTGGTTCAACTCCTGCGCTGGTTGGTCTTTCAGTTGGTAT
>JBCNVD010000013.1:0-17417 GCA_039630345.1 Aquificaceae bacterium | reverse complement strand
GATTGGTTTGTTATCGACAAATATAGCGTTGCCTTTGTAATTTTTCTCCCAAAGGTCGTACTGGTTCATTCGCCTCCCTAAGTTTATGCAATTAGTTCTCGGATTTGACTTAACATAAAAAGCCAGCTGGGCTGCAATCTGATAATGTGGGGTCAAAATCGGCTCTTTATCGGTTCTTATACTCGAAACAACATCTCCCAAAGACTTCCAGCCTATGCCAACTTTGGCAGGGTCTCTCTCCGGGGGTAGAATTTTACCAAGTCCTATTTTGTCAAGAAGTGGGGTAAAGTGGATAATTGCCAAGATTGTGACGCTTAAAGTAGCATAAATCCACATATTTAAACCTTTTATGAAATAGCTGGCTATTAAAAATCCGCCTGCAAGTGCCGGTCCTGCCCAGTTTGCTTCAACTTTTGTAAACACAGATAGCGCAAAGAAAAACAAAAAAACCGGCGCCGAGAAAAATATAAAAACCTCGAATCTTTTATCTTTAAAAAGCTTTATAAAACCATAAGTCATCAAGAAAAATGGCACTATAGACATAATCAGTGCCTGAGACAAAACAAACTCGGCCGGGCTATATATACTCATGCTGCTTTCTTTGCTGGCAAGAGCTGAAACATGTCTAAAAGACACAAAATCATGCTTTATATTCCAGAAAATTACCGGCAGGGTAAAAACTCCAAATACAACTAGAGAGACATAAAGCCCTGGTTTTTTTATTAAATCGCGCCTTCGCGCAATGGCAAAAAGACCTATGCAAAAAATCCACAGCACTGCACTGAATTTACTCAGGAAAGCAAGCCCGAAAACCGAGCCTGATAAAACCCATCGCCACAGTTGCCCGTAATTTATCGCAGAGTTTATAGCAAATAGACCAAGCACCCAAAAAAACAAAAGCGGTGCATCTGTTGTTGCAAGTATTGAATTTAGTGAAAATCCAATACTTAGCTGTGATATTATTACAAATCTTAGGGCTAAGTCTTCTCCTATAGTGTTTTTAATGTAGAGGAAGCTAAATATTGAAAGGAGAAAAGACAAAATAAGTGGCACAATTCTTACTCCTAACTCACTAATTCCTAAAATTGCACTGGATATTGCATTTAGATAAGCTACCATCGGGGGTTTTGAATAGTAGCTAATGTCAAGGTGTCTTGACCAATCCCAGTATTGAGCTTCTTCTGGCGTTAAATCAAAAGGATAGAACAGTATATGAAGTATTCTGAATGTATAAATTACGGCAAGGAAGATTAAAACTTTTCTCATTTAACGAAATTGATGTTCCTGTCCTTTTAATAGTCTTTTAATGTTTTGGTAATGCCTAACTATAATCAAAAGTCCTATAAAAGTGCTTGCAATCAAGGCATTTGTTGGAACTTTTATCAAGAAACAGACCAGGATAAACACGATAGTTGCGCTTATGGAAGCCACCGATACTATTCTGGTTTTCCAAAAGACTAATATCCATATAATGATGCTTATCAAACTGGCAAATGGGGATAAAACCATTGCAATCCCGGATGCTGTTGCGACCCCCTTTCCTCCTCTGAAGCTATAAAAAACTGGAAAGTTATGACCCAGGACGCTAGCTATAATCGTTAGAGCATAGACAATAGACTCAGAGCCGTAATATTCCTTTGCAAAAAGTGCCGGTATTGCACCTTTGAGGGCATCCAGCACAAACACAACAAACCCCCATCGAAACCCAAGCGCGCGCGAAACATTAGTAGCACCCGGGTTTTTGCTACCGACTTTAGTAAGATCTACTCCCTTTAAGGAGGCGACCTGCTTTGCAAAAAGCACAGAACCAGCCAAGTAGGCTAAAACTGGCAAAAGCACATACTCCACGGCTTTAACCAAATATCAAAAAGATGATAAAAACAGGGATGGCTATTAGCTTTTCAAATCCTCTTGCAAAGTAAATAATAATTGAGTTAAAAATCAGGCACATAATTGCTGCTACAAGAGACATGCCTTTCCAGAGTCTAAGGTCAAGCATAGAAAGGAGTTCTACGAGTTTGAGAACCACTATTCCATTCCACTCAAGCGGAAAAGTTGGCAGTGAGAAAAATGTTATCAGCTCAAGAACTCCATAAGCTGTGAAAGGAAAAAACAGATATCCAACTATTGGACTAAAGATTATACTGCCCATACTGGTGTTTGAAAATGTAAGTAATAGAGGGGTTACGCCGAGAAAGGCAAATAGCGAAACCCATGCAGGCGCTATCAGGAAAGAGTCTGCAATATCCTGCTCTTTTTTAAAGTTTCTAAGAGCCAGGATTATATAAAGAGTTGCCCAGAAAGACAGCCAGAAAGAATAAGAAATTACAAACTCTGGGGAAATTAATAGCAATAAACTACCCGAGAACAGCAGTATAGAGAGGGAATTTGGCATCCCTTGAAGAAGTTTTACAGCTATAAAAAGAAGTATCATGGCAGTTGCTCTCAAAACAGGTGGGTTATGGGGCACTAAAAGCCACACATAGAGGACAATGCCGATTATGCCTATGATACTACCAAAAGGCTGGGGCGCACCTACTCTCAAGATCATAAATATCATCCCTACATGAAAGCCTGAAATCACCAGCATATGGACCAGACCGGTTTTATAAAAAGCTGCCTGTATGTCCTGCGATAGTCCCTCTGCGCTCTCTCCAAAGAGGTAAGTCAGGACAAGACCCTCTACTTCAGGGTTTTCAATCTTCGCCATTGCGCGCTTTATGTATCTATCTCTTAAAGATGGTTCCTGAAATATAACCTTCTCAATGTCTCTGTAATTTGCACTTAAAAACACAAATCCATGCTTTACTTTAACTTTGGCATTTACTATAAAAGACCTTGAGGGGACATTTTCTGTTGCAATTAAGGTGAGTTTTCCGCGCTTATCGTAGATTTCCGGGAAGTCTCCGCCCACTATTTTTACCATTACTTTTATTGAACCTTCCTCTAGCCTAGGGGTTGATTCAAGCACCACATGAACAGAACCCTCGCCAAGGTCTTCATCCCAGAGATAACTCCTCTCTTTCTCAACTCTCCAAAGACTTACAAATACAATCAATACAAATAAAACAAGCTGTTTAAGGTCTCCAAAATTTACCAGGCTCAGTCTATCTTTTATGAAGTCCTGCGGTTGCATATTAAAAATACCGCACTAAAGAGCTTTTTTCTTATTGAAATTGGCTCAAAGCCGTATGATTTGAGTTCTATTATTACCTCTTCAAGGCTTTTGCTGTTTTCTATAGACTTTAGAAAGAACTTCCAGTTCCTTAAACCAAATATCAAAACCCCTGGCAAGAACCCAAAAAGCCAAATCATAGAAATTAAAAACTTCGGTGGTCTTGCAATCTCAAGAAGGCATAGCTCTCCCGAGCTTTGAAGAACCCTTCTTGCCTCTTTTAAAAATGCTTCTCTGTCTGGCAGATGTCTGTAAGTTAACGAAAGGGTAATTAGATTAAAAGAGCCATCTTTAAATGGCAATCTAAGCGCATCTGCCAATATAAAGTTGCACTTGCTGTCTTTTAGCTTTGCTATCTTTAACATCTTTAAAGAAAGATCTATCCCAACCCTCAGACCGCTTTTGCTCTTTATTATGACCTCTCCTGTGCCTGTCCCTATGTCAAGATGCCTGTTTGCAACTTTGGTCAAAAGGAGGAGCTCTTCCTGCCATTTAGAGATTCTTCCAAGCGTTGCTAACTTCAGGAAAGGGTCGTATATAGAGCTTATAGAAGAAAACACCCTCTCGTTTTGCTCGTTATCCACCATCTCCCTCCATCATTATCCAAGAGTATAACCTCTCTTTTGAATTATCTCGCCTGTAAGATGGAAGTTTAAGATTGCATATCGTGCAGACTCTAACTACATGAAAGCGCTCTATACCTGATTTTATGAGTCTGGAAATTGCCTCTTTCTGGGTATCCATATATAGCTTGCCTTCTCTTGTCTCAAGCTCTGAGAAACTTTGCGAAAACTCCTTACCAACCTCATAACAGCAAGATAGCGCGCTCGGGCCTATAAAGGCAATTATTTCCTCTGGATTGCAAAACCCTGACAGCTCCTGAATTGCCCTCTCTATGATTCCTGCTTTTAGACCTCTCCAGCCTGCGTGAATTGCACATACAACTGAATTGCCTGCAAGCAGTAGTGGAACGCAATCTGCCGTCTTTACGCCTATTTTAAAGCCCGGCTCAAGAGTGTAAATAGCATCGCACTCTTTTGGCAAATCACCGGGAGCTACCCTCAAGACCTTATTTGAATGCACCTGAATTGGGGCAAATCCCTGCTCTTTCCAGAGCTCTATTCCAAAGCGAAAGTTTTTAAACTTTAAAGAGTAGATAAGGTTCTGGATTTCTGTGCGGTTTTTAAAACGCACTCGATAACTATACCGCAAAAAGCACGCTCTTCTAAGAGCTTAAGACCCTCTATGGTTGTTCCCCCGGGCGAGGATATTTTAAAAATAAGCTCCTCTAAAGACCCGCTGGCTTTTAGTAGCTCACAGGCGCCAATAATTGACTGAAGGCTTACCTTAAGGGCAACTTCTTTGCTCATACCTTCGTAAACCCCTGCAAGGACCATCCCTTCAATAAACTTATAAAAAAACGCAGGTCCAGAACCGGCTATCGCCGTAAATACATCAAAGAGCTCTTCTTTGAGACTGAAAACCTCACCGCACTTTGAGAGCAACTCTGTAACATCTTCCGAAACATCCCCGCAAACTGCTATGCTACCAAGACCATAACTTACCGCAAGGTTTGGCATAATCCTCACCACTCTTGCTTTAACCAGCTCTTTTATTTTTTTTACTTCAAGACCTGCTACGCAGCTAATAATGGTCCCTTGCCAGCTATTGATGCTTTTAAGGACCTCTTTGGCGTCTTTTGGCTTTACACAAAGAAAAACCGTTTCTGATACCTCTAGGAGCTCTCTTAGGCTGTTTTTTACCTCAAAATGGGCTTTTGCCAGAGAGAGCTTTCCTTGGTCTATGTCGTGGATTGCTATTTTGTAATCTTTGCTCAGGCGATTTGCAAAGGCGCTTCCGATGTTTCCAAAGCCTATAACCCCGAGCATCATTTAAGATAGTATAAGTTAGGAGGAAAAGATGGATATTTTAACGCTTGAGAGATTGACCCGTCAGGAGCAAAGCCCTGAATATATGCAAATAAGCATGGCGGCTGCCATGACCCTTGGACTGGTGCCAGGGAGCTTTTATAGAAACTCTCGTCTTGGATGCATAAATACGCTTTTGACTTATCCTTCTGGATGTCATGCAACATGTGCCTATTGCGGACTTCAAAAAGCAAGAGAGATTGAATATTCAAAGAAAAACTTCATAAGGGTCGAGTGGCCAACTGTTAAACTTGACGAGATAATATCACGCTCTATGGCTGTTGGGCATGTCGAAAGACTCTGTATAGCCCAGATAACCCATCCAAGAGCAATTCAGGATACAAAGTTTGTCCTTGATAAGGTAGTAAAGTCTCTTGGAGAGAAACTTTTTGTCTCTCTTTTGATTAACGCAACCGGGACAAAGTATGAAGACATTCAGGATTATAAAAAACTTGGTGCTGACACCGTAACCGTGGCCATAGACTGCGCAACAGAGCCGGTTTTTGAAAAACTAAGAGGAAAGCCCATGAAAAGCCCTCACAGATGGGAGTTTTTCTGGCAGGTGCTTGAGTGGGCATGTGAGGTTATGGGCGATGGTTATGCGGGTTGTCATCTTGTAGTGGGACTTGGAGAGACCGAGCAGGAGATGATTGAGGCGATACAGCGGGTTCGCGACCTTGGGGCAAGAACTCATCTGTTTTCCTTCTGGCCTGAAGAGGGCTCTATGATGGAAAAAGAGCCACCCTGCCCTGCGCCCCAGTTTAGAAGGGTTCAGATGGCAAGGTATTTAATAGACAATCAAATATCGCGCTTTGAAAACATGCGCTTTAACGAGCGGGGGCAGGTTATAGATTTTGGGGTCGATAGGGACACTTTCGAAGAAATCTTTAGCTCTGGAAGACCTTTTATGACCTCCGGTTGCAGGGGTAAAACCTCAGAAGTTGCCTGCAACAGACCCTTTGGTGATAGCTCTGTAAGTGATATTAAGAGCTTTCCCTTCAGGCCATCTTACTCAGACCTTAGCCGAATCAGAAAACAGCTTTTTGATTACGAGATGAAAACAAACTATCCGGATGTTTTAAACCCAAGCGTTTTTAGATATCAGTGAGCGATATATTCTTTGACCTTGGGTTTTTTAGTCTTCTTGGGCTGACAGTTGGGTATGCGGTCAGGAAGTTGGTTGGGTTTTTCGCCCTTTTGATGGGTATATATGTTTTGAGTCTTATGTGGCTTGCCAGCAAGGGGGTTTTAAGCGTAAACTGGGGAGCTCTTGAGGGGGTGCTTCTTTCCGCCGCAGGCGGGTTTTATGAAAGTATAACAATGATCTTTAAAAAACTAACCCTTGGAGCTGGCTTTGTTGCGGGATTTGCTCTTGGTTATAGAGGAAAGATTATTTAAAGCTTTATAAGAGAGTTTTTTACCTCCTATCAGAACTTTGAATACGAAACCTCAAAAAAACTGTTTAAACTGGCTTTTTAAGGAGGTAGGTGCATGAAGGCATTGCTGGTAATTGTTGCCATTGGCGGTTTTGCGCTTGCGACCAACGGAGATAACCTCATTGGAGTTACGCCAGCTTCCAGGGCTATGGGGGGAATAGGTGTCGGCATGCCCCTTTTGGCCACAGACGCGCCATTTAGAAACCCCGCATGGATGCGATTTCATAAGGGGGGGTATAGCTTTAGCTTTGGCGGAATTTTGTTTGCTCCAAGTGTGAAAGCAAGGATTCAAAACCCGCTTGGGGATTCAGGGACTCAAAAGTCAAAATCAGACCTTTTTATAATCCCGGAGGTGGGACTGGTTGCTCCTATTAACGAGCGCCTAAGTCTTGGGCTTGGTGCCTTTGGAGTTTCCGGTCTTGGGGTTGATTATGTAAATAACGAGCGTCTCGTGGCTGCTTTTAATCCAAGAAATAACCAGAGCGCGCCTTTAAATATGCGCACTAACTTTCAGTTTTTGCGCATAATTCCTTCTGCTTCATACCAGCTTGCCGAGGGGCTCTATTTAGGGGGAGGTATCCACCTTGCTTATGGAGCTCTAAGTATGGGCGCGACGCTGTGTGGGGATGCGTCAAACCCACTTACCTGCTTTAATGCAGGAGGGGCGCAGGCTCAGAATTACGGACTTGGATTTCAGCTTGGAATTGCCTATGCAGCGGGCGATTTTGCCTTCGTTGGGGCGACTTACCAAAGCCCGGTTGCGATGACTTACAGAAGAGTTTTTGACTCAAACGGTGATGGCAGGTTTGAGAGCTTTAAATTAACCCAGCCCCAGGAGTTTGCGGTTGGTTTTGGCTTAAAGCCTTATGATAACCTCAAGGTTGGCACCGACATAAGGTTTATAAACTGGAAGGGAGCTTCCGGGTATAAGCACTTTGGCTGGGAAGACCAGCTGGTTTTTGCCATTGGCGGTGAATATAAACCCTCTATGAATCTTGCACTAAGACTTGGATATAACTATGGTCGTTCGCCAATAAGGGGTAAATCAGGCCTTCAGGGTTTCCCGGTAAGCTCTAAACAGATTCCTAACTTCGCACAGCCCTTTGGCGACTTTAACATAGCGTTTTTCAACCTGGTGGGTTTTCCTGCCATAGCAGAACAGCACTTAACTTTCGGTATTGGCTATAACTTTAGCAAGAGCTTTGGCATAGACCTCTCTTACAAACACGCATTTAACAAAAAGGTTACCTCTTCAGGCATTTATTACGATGCAGGTGCTTGTCGCTCTGGCTGTCCAACTACTGTGAGTGCCCAGAACGCACAGAATGCCATCTCTTTAGGTCTTAACTGGCAGTTCTGATATGTTAGAATGCCTCCTTATAGGAGGTTTGGCAAATGCAATATAGACACATTTTCGTCTGCGTCAATCAGCGCCCGCCAGGTCATCCTATGGGCTCCTGTGCCGAGAGAGGGAGCAGGGAAGTGCTTGCGAAGTTTTTAGAGAGCATCCAATCTGACCCGGAGCTCTTTATGACTACGCTCGTGACCCCTGCTGGCTGTTTGGGTCCTTGCGGGATGGGACCTACAGTTGTCGTATATCCAGAGGGGGTCTGGTATGCCAGGGTTAGACCAGAGGATGTAAGCACTATAGTCCAGAGCCATCTAAAAGAGGGCCAACCCCCTCAAAACCTGGTGGTCTCTACCGGTAAGCCCCCTCAGATGCTCTAGCCTGCCCCCGGCAGGCCCTCTTCTTCAAATTCGATCTCCAGTCTCTCCATCGGTATAACCGTTGTGATTGCGTGCTTGTAAACGAGCGTTTGCTGGCGTCCTTCTTCTATCAGTATGGTGAAGATATCAAAAGACTTTATCCTGCCCTGGAGCCTAACGCCGTTTACAAGATAAATCGTGGTCTTTACTCGCCTTTTTCTTGCCGAGTTTAAAAAAGCTTCCTGAAGGTTATATGGCATTTTCTCCTCCGTCAAAACCCATCTGCCTGTAGATTCTATCAGCGAGAGATATATAATACCTCCACCCGCTTAGGCTTTCAATTAGCTCTTTCTCAAAAGCCTCAATTCCCCAGTGAGCTCCTATAAATGCACCTGTTAGCAGTCCTATTGCATCTGTGTCTCCGCCAACCTCTCCACAGGCATTTGCTGCTTCATAAAGCGCTATCGAAGGTCTTTCTAAAAACCTCAGAAACAGAAATATAGACATCCCCAAAGCCTCAAAGGCAAAGGTCGAATTACCAACCAGCTCTATTGCTTCTTTTGTATCAGCTTCTTTTCTTATCAAGCCCTCAATAAGGTCAAGATATCCACCAAATCCGCCCCTTTTTTTGTTGCTAAATCCGCGCAAAGCGCGAAGAAAGTCAATTTTCTCCTCTTGACTTTTGATTTGCCCCTTAAGTCCAATAAGCGTTGATATAATGACCCCAACAATCCCTGCAGCTTCAAGGCTTTGCTCGCCCGGGTGCGTAAGACTTGCTAAAAATCTTGCACCCTGAGCTGCCAGTGTGGGCTGACCATAGTGCCATATACCTGTCCCTACCGCGCATATACTACCAAAGATAGAGTAAGAGATAACCCCTTCTTTGTAAGGGTCTTTGCCTTTTGCAAGGATTGAAATAGAACGAAGAAGCGTAGGGTCCGCACAGGAAGAAATCTCCGATAGCCTGTTTATATAGTCCTCAACATCCAGCATCCCGTTGGTTGCGAGGGTTTCTAATAGGGCTATCATCATCCCGCTTTCATCGCTGGTTTCATTTGCTGAAAGTCCAAAAGCAGGGCTAAGAGGGTGTGGCTCTACAAAACCTGAGATTTTGCTCCCATAATAATTAGTCGCCTCAAGCTCAGGGACATCCTCAAGCGCTTTCCCAAGCGCATCACCTATGCATGCCCCTATAACAGTGCCGGATATTTTCTCCAAAAGCCCCACAGGTTTAAGAGTATAAACAATATCTAAATACAAACATCTTAAAATTCCAAAAAGACGGAGGTAAAGCCCGATGAGAAGGTCTCTTTTGCTGGCGTTTTCTATATTTGGCTTTGCATATGCTCAGGAGAGAGTCATTGACATAAGAGTAAGAGACACACTGCTAGAGTCAAATAGACCTGAAATCCCAATTATGAAGAAGAAAAAAGCGCAAACTGAAACAACTGTAAAAGAGCTAGAGCTCAAAACGCGCGCAGGCGCAGGATCTACCAATGTCTTCAAAGCCGTGGAGCTTACCCCTTCTTTAAACATTCAGACAGACGACCCTTATGGTCTTGGGGGTGGATCCATAAGGCTAAGGGGTTTTGACGATAGGCAAATAGCTATATCCATCGACGGCATGCCACTTAGTGACTCCGGAAACTTTGCCCTGTACCCTCATGAATATATAGACATAGAAAATGTCGAGATAATAACCATACAGCGGGGGGCTGTTGACAAGCGTTCTCCTTTTTATGTTGATCTGGGCGGTTCTGTTAATATAAGAACAAGACCCCCAAGGGATAAGAGGGGTTTTGAGTTTAGCGCCTCTTATGGCTCAAACGCATTCAGGAGGCTCTTCTTAAGAGCGGATTCAGGTCTTATTAAGGACCTTAATCTAAAGGCGTTTTTGTCTTTTTCTTCAACTCAGGCAGATAAATGGCGTGGTCCTGGTATGCATCCAGCATATAGAGACCATACTGCTATAGGTCTTTCCCAGAACTTTAAAAGGGTCAGATACGAGTTTTACTTTGACAACAACGCCCAGCTTAACTACTTCTACAGAGGTCTAAATTTTGCCCAGATTAGCAACCTCTCCGCAAACAGAAAACTTGATTACACGCCCAGTCTCATAAGAGTCGGAGATGGTCTTTCTTATGCTCCAAACGAACCAGCATTTCAAAACAACGCTCTTTACTATAAGTTTTTCCAAAATCCATACGACAATCAAGAATACAGGTTAAACATAGATATAGATATCACCAAAAACATCTCCCTTAACATAAGGCCCTATGCCTGGGTAGGTAGGGGCAGTGGCACTTCCGCAGTAACGACAACCTCTGGCGGAAGGTCTTTCATATTCTTCAGAGAGTCCTTTAACTACACTGACCGCCCAGGGGTGGTCGCAGAGCTCAGCTACGATATCCCATCTGGCAAGGTTTATCTGGGCTACTGGTATGAAAGGTCAGATCTAAAGCAGTGGCAACCCCAAAGACCTGTCAGGGTGCTCCCAGACGGCTCTTTTGAAGTACTTGCTCCTACATCTGGCACCCCAGCTTTTCAATACAACTACATTCAGAGAACTTTCACAACAACCAATACGCCATATATTTTTGCAGAACTTGAAGATATTTTTGGTTTTGATATCAATCTTGGTCTAAGATACGCAAATGTAAAGCGGGATTTTAAAAACTATCTTACTTCCAACCTACCTTACCTTCCGGAAGATTCAATATATGACCAGCCACTTACACTCGACCCAAGACTCTCATATAAAAAGACCTATACAAAACTTCTCCCAAACTTTGGAATTAGCTACGAGCTAAATAAAAAAACCCAGATATACTTTGCCTATGCCAAAAACTTCAGGATTCCTGTAAACTTTCTTGGCACCATACCCGCAACACTTAACGCCCAGTTTGTTGCAGACCAGCTAAAGCCTGAAGAATCCGATAGCTTTGACCTGGGTCTAAGGCTAGACCTTGACAAATACTACATAAGCCCCTCTATCTATCTTGTGGATTATAAAAACCGCATCATATCAACAGCTGACCCAAGCGACCCTACTTTAATCTATCAAAGAAATGCAGGCAAGGTCTCCGCAAGCGGTGCAGAGCTTGAGCTTGGGTCAAAACCTTTTGAAAACCTCTCGATATATGGCTCTATTTCATACAACAAAGCCAAGTTCAAAGACGAAAATTTCTTTGACGGAACAACCCGCATCTCAATTAAAGACAAAACGCTCCCGGATACCCCGGAGCTTATGTTTAAGCTAGGAGCTCACTTAAGACTCTATGATTTTGATATAAAGCCTGCACTTCAGTATGTTTCCAGTCGCTACGGAAACTTTACAAACACCGAGAAAGTTCCATCCTATACTATTTTAGATATGCGCATAGAAAGAGAGTTTTATAAGCGCAGTTTTAACGCCTTTTTTGATGTAAAGAACCTCTTTGATAAAAAGTATGTTGGCAGGATTTCCGCAGGCACAAGGAGCGGGGTTTACTTCCCGGGTGCTCCACTTAGCCTTGCGGTAGGATTGCGCGGGAGGTTCTAATGAGTTTAGATCTTCTGCACGATGTGGTTTTTTACGCGATGGCTCTTATGTTTCTTGCTTCAAACTATGTAATTGCTCTTAAGTTTCTGCAGCTAAGAAAAAAGCCCGGCTTACCTGATTTTGAAAGAGGTTTTAGCTGGGTAAGCTACTTCCGCGGTGGGCTCTGGTGGCTTGACTTTAGTGCAACCACTGCCCCTTTGATAGGACTTCTTGGAACCATAATTGCCCTCATAGAGGCGTTTCAAAAGCTATCTGCCAAAGGTCTCTCCGGCGCAAGTGAGATAAGCTCAGCCATAGGCTTTGCGCTCGTAGCAACCGCCATTGGCATATTGCTATCTCTCTGGAATTACTTTTTCTACAAACTCTTTAATGACAGACTAAACTCTTACAAAGAGAGTCTCAGACATCAAATTCTCAAGGAGCTATAAAATTGGATAAAAAGACGCTAAAGTTTTTGCTATTTATGATGGAAGATTCTGAATCTCAAAAAGAAGAAATCCAGATAATTCCCACAATAGATGTAATGATGTTTTTGCTTGTCTTTTTTGTCTTATATACATTGAATGTCATACCGATGTTTGAGCAATCGATAGTCTTACCATCTACAAAAAGCGCTCAACAAAGTCAGCAAAAGGAGCCTTTTAAAATATATGTTGCCAAGGATGGTAAGTTAAGCACGGACAAAGGTCCAGCCACTCAGGAGTCAATAATTGCTTTCATAAGACAAAATCGCACCGATATTAACTCTGTTTTGATACTGGCAGATAAAGAAGCTAGCGTCCAGGCTTTACTTAGCGTCCTTGATATTCTCAGGCTCGAAGGTATAAAAAATGTATCAGTCGCCAGCAAGCGCGAATGAGAGGTTAACCGCGGCGCTTCTTTCTCTTGCTTTATCTTTGGCTTTAGTTTTTCCTGTCATTTTTGTTGATTTTAGTTTGCCACCAAGAGAAGAGACCAAAACAGTGCCAATAGAGCTCTTACCTGAGCCTTTGCCCCCACCACCGCCCAAAGAAGAGCCTGTTAAAGAGAAAGAGCCCCCCAAAAGGCCCCAGCCGCGTCAGGAAAGGCCTGCCTTTAAAGCCCCCCAGCGCCTTACTGAGGCCATAAGTCCAAAACCTTCAGAAAAGCCTATAGAACAGGAAAGAGAAATCCCCCCATCACCACCAGAGGCGCAAAAAGGCATCTCTCAGCAAGCTGATATACCTGTAAGACCCTCCGCCGAAACATCAAAAGAATTATCAGCACAGCCTTCTTTGCCACCTGCGCCGCCCCCTCCGCCACCAGCTCAAAAACCCCCGGAAGACCTCATTGCACGCTACCTTGCAAAATTGCAAGCAGCAATTGACGCAAGAAAGCAATACCCAGAACCCGCAAGGAGACATGGCATAACCGGCAGGGTCGTTCTTACTGTAAGGATTGAATCAGATGGCAGGATATCTTCAGTTTCAGTCTCTGGCTCAAGCGCAAGCAAGATTCTCGACTCTGAAGCCCAAAGGCTCGTTCGCTCAATTGGCAAGTTTGACCCACCGCCCGGCGGTCAACCAATAACCGTGAGCGTGGCAATAACCTACTCTTTGGAGGACTAAGGTGCTATCAAGAAGAGAACTCCTTGCCCTTGTAGGCTCTTCAGAGCTAATAGGTGATTTTAAATACATAGGCATTCACTCTGGTGAGGTCTTTCCCGAAGGGGTCGCAAGTGCAGACCCTACCACTAGCAGCATCATCCTATGGACCAGAATAAGACCACAGGTTCATCAATCATTCCAAAAGCCCCTTAAACTCTACCTTTTAGAGCAAGGCTTTAAAAACCTAAAAGAGTATACAATCCCGGCAAGCTCTATAACCCCCACTAACGACTACTGCGTCAAATTAGAGGTCAAGAACCTAAAACCCGGCACCCAGTATATTTACATTTTTGAATACGACTCTTATAAAAGAATCGGAAAATTCAAAACTCTTCCAGAAAACCCATCCTCTATGAAAATCGCCTTTGTCAGCTGTCAAAACTTCGAAGATGGTTATTACCCTGCTTATTACCACATTGCAATGGAAGAGCTTGACTTTGTCTTGCATCTTGGCGATGTGATATACGAGGCTTTATATAAACCTAAAGTAAAAGAGCGCACCATAACCCTTCCTTCTGGCTCTCGCTCTGCCATAAGTTTTGAAGACTATCGCCATCTTTACCTCACTTACCTCTCAGACCCGAATTTTCAACTTGCCCGCGCCTCTCATGCCTTTATCCACACCATTGACGATCATGAGTTTTACAACGACTATTACTTTGACTACTCAAGAGGCTTTTGGGTATCTCCAAGCTTTCCGCCAGAGGTCTCTTCAGACAAGGAGCTCGCTCTGGCACTCTGGCAATACGCTTTTAAGTGCTTTAAAGACTATATCCCATCCAGAATAAAGTTCAGCATAAACTCTCCAAACCCTCTTGACTGGCTTTTGCTCTATAGAGACTTTCGCGCAGGGAATTTCATGCACCTTATAGTGACAGACAACAGAACCTACAGGCAATCCCAGTGCCAGATAAGATTCCAATCCCCCGGCTGTGAAAGTCAGCAATACCACACCCTACTTGGTCAAACCCAGAAAGAATGGTTTCTTAAAAAACTAACCTCAAAAGATGCCACATGGAAAGTCTGGGCAAATAGCGTCCAGTTTTCAGAGAGCATAATGGACGGTCTTTATGCAAGCACCGATGCCTGGAGCGGATACTTAAAAGAACGCGATGAAATTCTAAACGCCCTGGCCTCAAACAATATCTCAAACCTCATCATCCTGACAGGTGACAGGCACGCCTTTGTTGCAAGCGAGGTCCAGAAAAAGTTCGGAAAAGACGAAACGCCACTTGGCGCAGAGTTCGTAACAGGCGCAATCTCATCAATCAATGCCTCCGAAGGGCTCTGGTTTAAGCGCTCTTTTCCCAATCTAAAAGACGCCCTCGACTATGAGCGCTTTGAGCTTAGCTCAAACCCATGGTATAGATACGTCAACCACACAGGCTGGGGCTATGGGCTCCTTACACTAACCAAAAGCCACGCAAAGGTCCAGTTCTATCTTGTCAACAAATACAAACCTCACTCTTCCAGAATCTTGACAAAAACCCTCTTTTATGAACCAAATAAAGGTATAAAATAAAAAAAGCGCGCGCTTTCGCGCGCAAAGAGCGATGAAGCTGCTGATTTTGCTATTGCCTTTGTTTTCTTACGCCAAGTGGGTCGCAAGCACTTATCCTATCTATCACATTCTTAAAGCTCTTGCCCCGCAGGGGGTTGAGGTAAGTTTGCTTGCAGGGGGTGTTAAAGACCCTCATCATTATGAGCTAAAGCCCTCTGACATTAGACTCGTTGGAAGTAGCTCAAAGTTTTTTCACCTCTCTAGCGAAGTTTTTGAAGAAAAGCTTGCAAAGACTTTCCCGGATAAATCCATAGATCTGTCAAAAAACCTTCAGCTAATTGACGGCAAAGACCCTCATATATGGCTATCTCCTCGCTCTTATCAGGAGCTTGCAAAAGCCATTTACTTAAAACTCATAGAGATAGATAGCGCCAATCGTCAGCAATACGATAAAAAACTCGAAGAAGTTCTAATAACCCTTCGCTCTATTGATGCGGAATATTCAAAAACGCTCAAAAATTGCAAAAGCAGGGTAATTCTATCCACCCATATGAGCTTTGCCTATGTCGCAAGAGACTACGGCTTTAAAACACTGGCACTTGCAGGCGTGCATGCAGAAGCTGAGCCAACACCATCGCAGGCAAGAATCCTTAAAGAAGCAAAATCCCTCGGGGCTTCTTCTCTTTTTCACGAGCCTGGCGAAAGAACTTTGGCAAAAAGGCTCGCACCACATTTGCGCCCTGTTGAGATAAACATCAGTCTATCGGGTGATGACCTTAAATCTATCTTTATGTCAAATCTAAGGGCTCTATCTTCCGGCCTTGAATGTCAATAGTTTTAGAGGTAAAATCTGTAAGCTTTTCCTATGGCTCAGGACAGATTTTTAAAGACCTGAGCTTTGATGTAAAACAATCTGAGCGCTTTTGCGTTCTTGGGCCAAATGGCTCTGGTAAAACGACGCTTTTAAAAATCCTGACAGGCAATCTAAAGCCCCAAAGGGGAGAAATAAAAATCTTTAACAAAAACATTCAACATTTCAAAGACTGGCATCTTGTTGGTTATGTTCCTCAAATGATAGCCGTTGAAAACCTTCTTTGCGCAAGCGTTTATGAGCTTTTGAAAGCCTCTGGTAAATACTTTAAAGAGCAGGTGGAGTTTTTGCATCTTGAGAGCATTCTCAAAAAGCCCTTTAGAAACCTCTCAGGTGGCGAGCGCCAGAGGGTGTTAATAGCCATGGCTCTAAGCACAAGACCTTCTTTGCTTATTCTGGATGAGCCAACAAATGGACTCGACCCGCATGCAAGAGAGCATATCATTGAGCTTTTAAGAGAAATTGACAAAACCTTGATTTTGGTATCGCACGATATTGAGCTTGTTCTTTCTCTGGCAAATAGAATTTTATCTCTACCTTCAGGTGAGGTTTTAACCCCGTCGGAATTTTTGCTGATAAAGCGTCAACTTTACGGCTTTCATTGATATAATTTTTTAATGAAAGTTTATGTCAAGCAGGTAGAAGACTTTCATTTTGTCGGCGTTGGGGACTTTGGCAAGGAACTCCTGATAGACGCCGCCAATTATGTCGGCGGAAAAAACAGGGGTTTTCGCCCTCCTGAGCTTTTGTTTCATTCCCTTGCAGGTTGCGTTGGCATACATCTTTATGAAGCTCTTAAAAAAGAAGGAAAGTCCCCAAATCACATAGAGATTGAAACAGATGCAGATAGGGTAACTGACTCTTATCCAAAGGTTTTTAAAAAAATATTCCTGAAAGTCAGACTCTCAGGAAATGTATCAGTTCAGGATGTTGAAAACGCCATGAAAAAGACCATTTTTGACCCCGGCACATGCTCAATTGCATATATGATTAACCAGATTGCCCCGATTGAATATTCCATAGAGCTAAAGGAGTAAAAGGTCATGTTTAAAAAGCTCCTGGTTGCAAACAGGGGTGAAATTGCCTGCAGGGTCATAAGAGCCTGTAAAGAGCTTGGTATATCAACGGTCGCAATCTACCACGAGAGCGAGCCAACCGCAAGGCATGTGAAAATGGCCGACGAAGCTTATATGCTAGGCACCTCACCCCTTGATACATATCTGAACGCAGAGCGCATAGTTGACCTGGCAGTTCAGGCAGGCGTTGACGCAATTCATCCCGGCTATGGCTTCCTTGCAGAAAACGAAAACTTCGCAAGGCTTTGCCAGGAGCGGGGAATTGTCTTTGTAGGTCCTCACTGGAAGGTAATTGAGCTTATGGGCGATAAAGCGCGCTCGAAAGAGGTTGCAAAGCGTGCAGGACTTCCAACAGTGCCCGGAAGCGAGGGGGTATTAAAAGACGAAGTCGAGGCCCTGCAGATTGCAAGATTCATCGGCTTTCCGGTTTTGTTAAAAGCTTCCGCAGGCGGTGGAGGTCGCGGGATTAGAATCTGCAAAGACGAAGAAGAGCTTAAGAAAAACTTCGAAAGCGCCTCACGAGAGGCCGAAAAAGCCTTTGGCAGGGGAGATTTACT
>JBCNVD010000012.1:0-5704 GCA_039630345.1 Aquificaceae bacterium | reverse complement strand
CTTGACCTTCTTTTTACTTTTGCCTGAAAAAGTCTGCAGTCCATTGAATAAACTCTTCTCTTGTTATGTCAGATTTGACATCCTTTAGCTTCTCAGAATGTTTTTTATACTCCTTCCACAGGAGCTATTACATAAGGAGCTCATGCGCTTAATCAAGAGCCCCATGCGGTTTTCCTCGATATGTTGCCTTCGTTCTAGATTATGAGAGTGGTATTTGTTTTGTTTTCATCTAAAGGAATGTTAGGACACATTGCTCCCCAACTCTGGTCGTGAGATTGGATAAATATTCCTGGAATGCCACTTAGTGCCTCATTAGAGGCCAAACACTCTCCCCTGCTTTATTCTCTCTTCGCCTATGACTTTGACGCCTGAAGGGATATCTCCTGTTTTCCTTTAGCTGCTTACATAGATTATGCTAACTTCCTCAAGTTCAAAGGTCTGGGTGTAAGAGAGACCCACTAGTAAAAGCTAGAGTACGGTTAATTCAACTTTAAGTTAAGAGACTTAGAGTCCCTGATTGAACCGGGAAAGCATGTGTGAATTTTAACTGTGTTTAAAAGGGGGTCTTTTTTGCTGGTTAGATTTTGAAGCTGTTAATCATAAATTAGCAAGAGGACTTTTTCTTGCTTTTCGCTTACTACTACTATGCGGTTTGATTTTATTGTTTCACCGGGTCTTTTTGGGTCTTTTTCCAAATGGAAAACCCTGTCGTCTTTGTGAAGCTCTTGGTTGAATTCAGCAATAGGTAGTCTTTTAAAGATGAGCTCTCTGTCTTTGTAGGCGTACGCGATAGCGAAAATAATATCCAGGGCCTTGTCTTTGCCCGTTTTATAAAAGGATAGCATTTTGAAGATTTTATATAATCTTGACTATGCCTGTGCGGGTTGGGATTAATGGATTTGGAAGGATTGGCAGGGTCTTTCTCAGAGCTTGTATGGATAGTGATATAAAGATCGTTGCCATAAACGACCTTGCGAGCACTTCTACGCTAGCACACCTTTTAAAATACGACTCGACCTTTGGTCCTTTTGAAGGGAGCGTTAGTTATACTGAAGATGAACTTATAGTAGAAGGGCAGAGTATAAAGGTTTTTTCCTCTAAAGACCCATCTCAGATACCCTGGGAAAGTCAGGAGGTAGAGGTAGTTCTTGAATCAACAGGGGTATTTACAGATAGGGAAAAGGCAAGTGCTCACTTAAGAGGAAGCGTTAAAAAGGTCGTTATCTCGGCTCCTGCAAAAGGGGTTGACTTAACTATTGTGATGGGGGTTAACCATCATATTTATGATCCCAAGAGTCACAATATAGTTTCAAATGCTTCCTGCACTACAAATTGCCTTGCACCAGTTTTAAAGGTTCTTGATGAAAATTTTGGCATAGAAAGAGGTTATATGATAACAGTTCATGCTTATACTAACGACCAGAGAGTGCTTGATCTGGCACATAAAGACCTAAGACGCGCAAGAGCAAGCGCAGTTAATATTATCCCAACTACAACAGGTGCAGCAAGAGCAATAGGCGAGGTCTTACCAAACCTGAAAGGTAAATTAGAGGGCAGCGCAAGGAGAGTGCCGGTTCAGAATGGTTCTCTTATAGACCTTACGGTAGAGCTATCAAGAGAATCTGATGTAAATGCTATTAACGAAGCGTTTAAGTTAGCAAGTCAAGAAGAGCTTAAAGGCATCCTGCAATACACCGAAGATCCTATAGTATCCAGTGATATTATAAAAAATCCTCACTCTGCTGTTTTTGATGCGGGGCTTACTTCCTGCATCGGTAGGCTCGCGCATGTTGGCGCCTGGTATGATAATGAGTGGGCTTACTCTTGCAGGCTTAGAGATTTGATAATTCATATGGCAAAATTTGGCTTTTGACGGGGTGTAGCTCAGGTGGGAGAGCGCTGGCTTTGGGAGCCAGAAGTCGCAGGTTCAAGTCCTGCCACCCCGAGGGTCCGTAGCTCAGCTGGACAGAGCAAGGGATTTCTAATCCCTAGGTCGGGGGTTCGAATCCCTCCGGACCCGCTCTTTTTTATTCATGGATTTGGATTCTCAAGCAAAGTAATACCCTTTATAAAAGGGGTTGATTTGCCATTTCATGGAAGAAGCGAAATTAAATATGTCTGTCCCTGGGTGCTTGCAAGAGAGCTCTCCCTTATGGCGCCTTTTTATAGCACTCTTATTGGCTGGTCTATGGGCGGGGTTATTGCCATAATGATGAAGTTGCTATTTCCTTTGAAATTCAGAAGAGTTATAGTAATTGGAGGCTCTGCGTATATGCTCTCTTGTCTTGGGGAAGATGCCCTTAGAGGCTTTATATTGAGACTTAAGAGAAAGCCTGAAGAGATTCAAAGCTTCAGAAAGCTCGCACTTGGCAAAGACTTTAGAGACAAAATAGACATAAAACAGGCTCTTAGATTACTTTTAGATATCTCTAAAATTGATCTGAGAGCAAAGGTAAGAAACCTCCACATTACAGTAATTCACGGAAAAGAGGATAAGGTGATTTCCCCAAAGTGCGGGCTTGAGCTTGCCCGTCTCTCTGGGGGCAGGTTTTTACTTGTAGAGGGGGAGCATATGCCGGGCGGGATATTCGCGCGAAGCGCGGCTTTATATGGATAGAGAAATAATAGCCTCAAGGTTTTCAAAAGCGAGTCAGAGCTATGACCTTTGGGCAAAGCCTCAAGAGCGCGTTGCTAACAGACTTAGAGAGCTCTGGGAGATAAGGGGCAGGATTCTGGATATTGGTTGTGGGACGGGGCTTGCCACAAGAGGCTTAGAGGCAATAAGAGTGGATATATCGCCCAAGATGGCGCTAAAGGCGGGAGGTATAGTTGCGGATGCGCACTCCTTGCCCTTTAAAGATAAGGTCTTTGATACCGTGGTGAGCAGTTTTAGTCTTCACTGGACAGAGCTCGAAATTACCATACCAGAAGCTATCAGGGTCTGCAGAGGTCAGTTTATTGCGGCGTTGCCTATCAGTGGCAGTCTGGAGGTTTTTGGTTTTCCCTTTCCTGATGAGGAGAGGATTCTCAGGCTTTTGAAGGGTAAGGTAGAGACTTATAAAGAGAGGGTGGATATACCCTATAGAGGGATTGAGCTCCTGAAGTTTTTAAAATATACAGGCAGTTCTTACAATCCAGCGCTTTGTGGCAGTATAATGACTAAGGAAAGAATTGTAAGGCTAGCATCTAGGTGCGATAGTCCAGCTTTTGAGGTGTTATTTTTTAAGTATGAGGTCTCTTAATGAGGAGGAAAATTAGGGTGGCTCTTGCGTCGTTGATTTTAGGGCTTTTGTTTTTGGTCTTTGGTTGCAAAGCAGAAGAGGTAAAGACCGAGTCAGTTCAGGTAGTTCAGTCAAGACCACAGCCCCAGCCGGTGCAGATTGCAAAAGGCGGAATTTTAGAGCAAATAGAAAAAGAGCTAACTGCTATAGTTGATTCCGTTTCACCATCTGTGGTGACTATATTTACAAGTCAGGAAGTCCCTACTTTCCCTTTTGGAGTGCCTTTTGACAGGCGTTCTTTGGGTTCTGGCGTGATAATAGATTATAAAAATAACAAGTTTTACATCCTTACCAATTCCCATGTGGTGCAAAATTCTAAAAACATAAGAGTCAGGATAGATAGAATTACCGAAAAGCAAGCCAGAATCGTTGGAATAGACCAAAAAACGGACGTTGCGGTTATAGAAGTGGACACCAAGGATATTCAAGACCCTGCAAGTCGTGTCGCAAGGCTTGGCAACTCTGATGAGTTAAAAGTAGGGCAGCTTGTAATTGCGATAGGAAACCCTTATGGTCTTGAGAGGACGATAACCTTTGGGGTTATATCTGCGCTTGGTCGCAGCATTGGAATTCCGCAAATCCAGTATGAGAATTTCATCCAGACAGATGCTGCCATAAACCCGGGTAATTCCGGTGGACCGCTTGTTAATATAAGGGGGGAAGTAATAGGGGTCAATACCGCGGTTCTTGCGGAGGGTCAGGGTCTTGGCTTTAGTATCCCTATAAATCTGGCAAAATGGGTTGCGGAACAGCTTATCGAAAAGGGCAAGGTAACAAGAGGCTGGCTTGGGGTAGTTATTCAAGATGTTTTGCCGGAGATGGCAGAGAGCCTTGGGGTTAAAGAGGGGGTTTTAATCGTTCAGATTGCCCCCGGTAGCCCTGCAGAGAGGACGGGTCTTAAAGTAGGGGATGTGGTAATTGCAGTAAACGGTCAAAAGGTATCAAGCGTCAGAGATTTGCAATTTCGCATAATGAGAACAGAACCGGGGCGTGAATTAACCCTTAGCATAGTAAGGGATAAAAACCGCCAGGATATAAAGGTTAAGGTAGGAGAAATGCCTGATAGCCCAAGGTCTTCATTGGAAACACCTCAGCAGTCTGGTTTTGGCATGTCAGTTAGAGCTCTAACACCAGAAGAGTCTTCAAGGGTTGGGCAAAAGGGTATTTTGGTACTTGAGGTTGCTCCAAATAGCCTTGCTTCGCAAAGTGGCATAAGGAGAGGAGATGTGATTCTGAGGGTAGAAAACAAAATAGTTGAGACTGTGGAAGAGTTGAATAGTGTTTTAAAAGAGCTCGTGGACTCTGGCAGAGAGAACGCTTTGCTACTGATACTGAGGCAAAGCGGCAGGTTATTTTTAAGCCTGAGGTTGAGGTAGTTTTTATGGCTAATGATGCAGAACAGGCGCTAATTAATCAATACCTTAAAAAGGTATCTAAAATACAGCTCCTTACCCCAGCAGAGGAGAAAGAATACGCCATAAGGGCAAAGGCAGGAGACCAGGAGGCTTTTAAAAGACTTGTCGAGTCAAACCTTAGGTTTGTTATAAGCATAGCAAGACAGTATCTTGGATACGGACTTCCGCTATCAGAGCTAATAGCTGCAGGTAACCACGGGCTTACAGAGGCGGCAAAGCGCTTTGACCCGGATAGAGGGGTCAGATTCATCTCTTATGGGGTGTGGTGGATACGTCAGTCGATAATGCAAGCGCTCTCTCAACAAACGGGAGCTGTCAAAATCCCTCTGAAACAATCACACTTTATAAACCGTATAAGTGGAATCTATAGCAGGCTCTATAGAGAGCTGGAGAGAGAACCAACGATAGATGAGGTTGCCAAAGAGTTTGCAAGAGACACTTTTATAAAGGAGTTTGAGCGAAAAAACGGAAGGAAACCAACCCCAGAGGAGTTAAGCGAGGGTATAGAATCGTTTGCAAATAAGGTGAGCAAAGAGGATGTAGAGCGCGCCTTACAACTTTGCAGGGCACCGCTTTCGCTCGATGCACCTATAGGAGATAGCGAAGATTCTTCTTTTGTGGACTTTCTGAGTCAGCATGGCACTGCGGATGTGGAAGAAAAGATAATAGGAGAAGTATTGGAAAGGGAGATAGACAACCTTCTTAGTAAACTCCCGGAGAAAGAGCGCAGGGTTATAGAGCTCCGCTTTGGGTTGCACGGAGAGGAGCCAAAAACCTTGAGAGAGATAGGAGATATCCTCCAGATATCAAGAGAAAGAGTAAGGCAGTTAGAGATTAAAGCGCTTCGCAAGCTCAAAAGCATGGCAATGAAGCGTCACCTTAAGGACTTTCTTGGTTAACGGGGCTGTTTTTATAGATAAGCCTTCTGGAATAACCTCTATGCAGGCTTTGCAAAGGGTTAAGCGTCTCTTTAGAGTAAAAGCAGGGCATACCGGCACTCTTGACCCA
>JBCNVD010000011.1:0-48171 GCA_039630345.1 Aquificaceae bacterium | reverse complement strand
TATCTGTCTATGTTTACAAATACCTTATCCTCGCTTAGGCCAAGCCGTTGGGCAAGTGCAGTTATTATCCTTGCATTTGCCTGATGCGGAATCACCAAGCTAACATCTTCTATAGAATAGCCACGCTTTTGCAAAACCTCCTCGCATGCCTGTGCCATTAGCCTCACTGCGAGCTTGAATAGCTCCTTGCCCTTCATCTTTATGGTGCTACAGCGCTCTGCATAGAGAATATCCGCATATTTCCCATCTGAATAAAGAGCAGAGCCAATAATCTCTCCCTCTCCCTCTCCGAGGACCACCGCTCCTGCTCCATCCCCAAACAGCACACATGTAGAGCGATCACTCCAATCCACCATCTGCGATAAGGTTTCCGCACCAACCAAGAGCACATTCTTTGCTCTTTGAGATTCAATCAGAGCCGAGGCAAGTTCAAGTCCATAGAGAAATCCACTGCATGCTGCTGATATATCAAAAGCATAAGCTCTGTTGCATCCAAGTTGCTCTTGCAAAAGGCAGGCAGTTGCAGGAAAGCCCATCTGCGGGGTAATGGTAGCAACAATTAAAGTATCAACATCGCTAGGATCAATCCTGGCCATATCAAGAGCTTTAAGGGATGCTCTATAGGATAAATCCACTACGCTCTCGGAGCGAGAGATATACCTGCTTTTAATTCCTGTTCTTGAGCTTATCCATTCGTCGCTGGTATCTACCATTCTCTCCAGGTCAAAATTCAAAAGCTTAAACTCAGGCACAGCCATACCAGCTCCGAGAAAGCTAACCCCCATTAATCTCTAACCTCCTGAGGGCATATCTCGTTAAGACTTTTGAGCAGCTTTTCATTAAAACCAAGTGTTAAAAACTGGTTTGCGACCTTTATTGCGTTGCGAATTGCTTTTGCATTAGCTCTTCCATGAGTAATAATAACTGGTCTTTCCGCACCAAGCAAAGGTATACCGCCATATTCAGCAAAATCAGCTTTCTTTCTAAGCTCGTTAAAGGCAGGTTTCATTAAAAAAGCGCCTATTAACGAAAGAATGTTCCTTTTGACACTATTTTTTAGCATCTCTATAACTGTAAGACCTAAGCTCTCGCTGGCTTTTAAAATTATATTTCCAACAAAACCATCGCAAACTATGACATCAAAACCGCCAGCAAATATGTCCCGACCTTCCGCATTACCCTTGAAATTTAGCTGACTATTCTTCAAAAGTCCATAAGCTTCTCTAACCAGGTCGTTCCCCTTTCCTTCTTCCTCACCTATGCTAAGAATCCCAATCCTGGGATTTTCAACCCCCAGTATAAACTTTGAGTAAGCGTGTCCTATTACCGCAAAGTGTAAAAGATGTTTTGGCTTACAATCAACGTTTGCCCCGACATCTATCAAAAAAGTCCTGCCCTCAAGGTTTGGAAAAACAACCCCTATAGCAGGGCGCTCAACACCTTCCATTGCGCCCACTACAAACTTACCAACCGCAAGAACCGCCCCGGTGCTACCTGCTGAAACAAGTCCTTCGGCCTTTCCCTCACGCACCAAGTTTGCAGCAACAAAAAGTGAAGATTCTTTTCTGCGAAGCACGCTAAGAGGTGGGTCGTTCATTGCAATGCTATCGGGAGCATCAACTATCTCCAGCTCTCCAAAAGAGCCTTCCTGTTTTAGTATCTCTTCTATTTTCGATGCCTGACCGACGAGAATCGTCCTAATGCCTAGGTCTCTCCAAGCAAGCAAACACCCCTTAACTATCTCACGGGGCGCAAAGTCCCCTCCCATACAATCAACCGCAAAAGCGGTCATGACTTTTCTATCACCTGTCTCCCTCTATAATATCCACAATAAGGACATACCCTATGAGGCAGCGCAAGCTCGCCACAGTTTGGGCACTTTGTGAGGGCAGCACCTTTTAAATTAAAAAAAGAACTTGCCCTGCGCTGGTCTCTTCTCCATCTTGAAGTCTTACGCTTTGGGACAGCCATGTTTTCCTCCACAAAAGTGATATCATCATATCACACGATGATAGTTAGATTTTTAACACTTTTTATACTTTGGCTCTTTCTAACCTCCCTGGAACCAAAATCAATCATAATGGGGATAGTTGCCCTATTTTTGACATTCAGTCTCTCAGGCTTTTACATAAGGAGACTTAACCTAGTCAATCTTGCTATTTTCATACCCGTCTTTGTAAAAGAAGCACTGATTGCCGGGCTGGATGTATTTGTCAGGATAATAACCGGAAAGGTAGACCCGGGATTTGTAAAATACAGGGTGAGAAATAAATTCGCCTTAAAGCCTCTTGCGGTTTTTATAACCCTAACACCCGGGACGATGAGCGTAAAGCTCCAGGGTCAGGAGATTCTAATTCACACAATAAACCTTAAAGGTATTAACAAAAAATCCATAAGAAAGATGGAAATCCTCTTTCAGAGGGTGCTAAGCTGAAGGAAATCACCCAGATAATAATATTGCTAGCTATTTTGATTGCTTCTCTTAGGTTAATAAGAAGGGCAAGTCCAGTAGACGGTCTTTTGCTCTTGGTTTTTTATTCAAGTGCTATCATCGTTTTCTTGCTGAGTGATTTCTCACATAGTCAGAAGGGTTATGCCCTTGATATAGCACTATCTGTGTCTCTCCTAACAGGCTTGGCAGGACTGGTATTTAGCGCTATATTTTTGAACCGTGATAGCTGAAATTTTCAGTTTACTTAGCGCTCTGGCGCTTTTAATAAGTGCAATAGGTCTTGTAAGATTTAAAGACACATTTGTAGCAATGCACGCAATAACCAAAGCCGATGTGCTGGCGGTTGGACTTATCGTTATAGGGAGTTTATTTAAAATACACACTCTATCTCAAATAATTAAGCTCTTTACTCTACTGATTATGGTCGCGATATTTAGCGCCTTTGTAAGCTATTCAATAGCAAGTAGACTCACCAGGATCTAAAGATGAAGTTTTTGAAAAAGCTCATAGGTAGCAAATCAAAAGAAGAGAAGCTAGCCTTTCCATACAAAGGTAGCGATCTAGTCCTCAATCGCGAAAGCCTTGAAAAAGACCCCGATGGTCGTATAGACGAGTTCTGGATAGAGACGCTTGAGGTATCAAGTGATGGCTTTTGGCTTGTTGTTGGTAGGCGCCACGGGGTTATCCAGCTATATAGCTGGGATGGCAAACTCCATCGCCTGCCCTCAAGACCGCCATCTCAGGTAATAACCGATGCAGTCTTTAAAAACCAGCACCTTGCCCTTTTGACCCCACCTTATCTTGTAGTTTACAAAGTAAGAGACAGACTAAACCCCCAAAGCTGGGAAAGCTTTCGCACAACTCAAGAAGGGCTAAGAGCGTCCTCCGGACTTGACATAGATGGCAACCTCCTTGCATACGGGGTGGTAGGGGACAGAATTCAGGTTATTGACCTGAGTGAAGTCTTTGAAGGTGGGAATGTAAACTTCGTCGCAAGCTTTAGCTTTAGCAACATAGGTCAACTTAAAAAAATCATCCTGCAAAAATCAAATATCATCCTCTCAGGCACAGAAGCCCTTGGCATTTACGATCTTAGCGGAAAGTGTCTTAAAGCAGTTCAAGAACCTGTTGCAAAGGCAGTTATTTATAAAAACTCAAAGCTAATTGCTGCAAGTGGCTCAAAGCTAAAAATCTACGACAAAGAGCTATCAAAACTTTCAGAATTGGAACTCCCTGTTGAGCCATCAGCAATGGATTTATCGCCGGATGAGAACCTTCTTGTGCTTGCAGATAGCAAAAGGGCGCTTTTGTGCTTTTTGGATTTGGAAAACCTGAGCATAATAGGAACTCTCGAAGGCTTTGGCTACTCTGTTGTAAGAGTATCACAGGATGGAACAATCTACACATCTGGAGTTGAAAAACTTGACGAAAAGAGTCTATATCCTGTGCTATCGCTAAGCACTAACTTGCCTGAGTTTGCCTACGGCAACGAGCGTCTCAGTAATGTGATAAAAAACGCCCAGCAAACTCTCAAGTCATTTAAGCAAAAACTAAAAAACAACCTGCAAGAACCAGCAGAGATAGAAGAATATAAAAAACTAACCTCTATAGACCTGCCTATAAGAGAGGTAAGAAAACTCATACTGGAGGCAAACTCTTTAATTCAGGACGCTCGTATACAACTCATCAGACAAAAAATAGAATCTTTAATAAACTCAAACGCGCTTTCAGCGCAGGATCTATCAATGATTAACACCTTACAAAAAGAAAATCTTAGTCAAGAACAAGCCAGCGCCCTTCGGGCGCTGAAAGAGAAGGCGCTTTCATACCTTCGCAGTAAACTTGAGCAAAAGCTTCAAGATGCTAAAAGAGCCATAAGTTTAAATATCTTTAGCGAACAAAGGCAAATAGAAGCCCTGGAAGAGGTAAAATCCCTGAGGGAATTTGCTAATACATTGCCAAAAGAGCTCCAGCAAGACGCTCTGAAAGAGCTTCAAAGAATAATTCAGGAAAGACTGATAAACTCAAGATTCGAACTCTATAGAATAAAAAAAGAGGGGGAAAAAATCTACTTTGGTCAGGAAAGCACGAAACTATTAAATTTAGCTCCACAGAAACTAAGATGGAAAATATCTTTTCAGGAACATATAAGAGTCTCGGATAAAGTCTATGTAAAAATAGCTTTTGAGCGTCAGGATGGGAAGATATTAGAACCAAGGCGCTTTTCAAATATTTTCGAACTTTCAGAAGCATCAAAATCTCGCCTTTTAAAGTCTTATCTAAGGCATCTGAATGGGCTTATGGGATATGGAGATGTGCCCAAAGCGCCTGAAATTCGCTTTGTTGAAACCCCCTGGTTTGTTTTTAATTTAGAGAGGTTTGTAAAGCTCGTTAACGAACAGCTCGAATACAAAGATGGAATAATAATCCTTGAAGGGGATGCAGGGGTTGGAAAAAACTTCCTGATAGAAGCGTTTTGCTCTTTGACAAATAGACCGCTTTTCATAATTCCCTGCAGTGGAAAGATGGAGCGCGAAGATGTAACATTTTTATATGAATTTGACCCAAAAAGAGGCACAAAAAGAGTATATTCAGAGCTCATCAAAGCTCTAAAAACGCCAGGGGCAGTTATTTATTTTGACGAAATAAACACTCTTCCTCACTCTGTTATAAAGATGTTTAACCCGCTCTTTGACTATCGAAGGAGCATAAGCCTGCCCACAGGTGAGGTTTTCAAGGCCCATCCAGAGGTTATCCTGACCGGTGGAATGAACCCGCAAAATTATCTTGGCGTTTCAGAACTCCCGCAGGATGTAAAATCAAGAGCCGACATAGTCTTTATGGACTATCCGCCTTTTGAAAGCGAAGGACTTTATGCCCCTGATGAGGCGATGATAATGAGGTTAAATGTCAAAGAGCTAAGTAGCCTTAGCGACATGGAATTTGTAAAGCTATGGCACTCAAAGATTAACCAGATAGATCTTGGCTTAAGCTTTAGCAAAGAGCAGGAAGAGAGAGTTTATGAGCTTTTTGCCATCTTAAAAGTGGCAACAGCACTGAGAAAAGCACATAGAGCATATCAGTCTCAACAATCAGAAGAACCAGTACAGTTAATCTTCTCAATAAGAGACAGCATGCGCTGTGCAAGGAGACTGGGAAAATTCAAAGACCTGAGGTCTTTGCTCTATGATAGCATAGCATCCAAGGCAAGCTCGCCACTTGAAAAAGAAGTAATCAAAAATCTCATAGATTCAGAGCTTAATGAATTATCATAACAACTATGCAGGCTAAGCTGCTGATTTTTTGCAATGACGAGATATGCTTTAGCTTCCTGATTTCAAACGAGTTAATATCAAAAATAAAGGTTGACTTCCCACAAAGACCAGTTTTATTAAATACCGTCTTTAAAGGCAAAGTCAAGAGAATAGTCAAAGGCATGGAAGGAGCCTTTATCGATATAGGTCTTGACAAGGATGCTTTCTTGCCACAAAAGAGTGAGAGCTTAAAGGTCGGCGACAGCATAATTGTTCAGATGGTTCGCGAACCAGAAGACGAAAAGGGGGCAAAACTCAGCAGTAAAATAAAACTAAAGGGTAAGTTTTTAATATACATGCCAAACCAGAAAAAAATTTCCTGCTCTTCCCGTATAGACAAAGAAGAGTGCTCAAAATTTCACAATATGTTCGAAAAACTTCTTGAAAAAGACGGCGTGCTGGTTCGCTCGTGTGCAAAACTCGCATCACAGCAGGAACTAATCGAGGATTTACAAAAGCTCCAGCAACTATGGCAAAACACCCACTCGAGAGCAAGATATCTGAAAAAACCTCAAATTATCCTGGAAGAACTGCCAAATTATTTGGCTTTACTCAAAGAGCACTGGCATGAAATATCTGAAATAGTTTGCGATAATGTCAATATCTGGCACAGGGTATCTTCTTTTCTGGAAGAATTCCACCCGCAACTTTTAAAGAGAAACACCTTTGTAAAAGACACTCATCCTTATTTTGCACGCTACGACCTTGGAAATGTCTTAAGAAGCCTGATATCTGAAGTTATCTGGCTAAAAAGCGGTGGATATATAACCATTGAAGAAACAAAAGCTTTCACAGTCATAGATGTAAACAGCGGAGACCCGCAGGGGAGCTCTCACGAAGAGAACGCCATAATTACGAATTTGGAAGCAGCTCAGGAAATAGTTCGTCAAATCCAGCTAAGAGACATAGGTGGTATAATATTAATAGATTTTATAGATATGAAAAAGCGAGAGAGCAAAAATAGAGTCATATCAGAGCTTTCTAAACTATTTAAAGACTACCGTTGTCATGTAAATATACTGGGATTTACAAGTCTTGGAATTTTAGAAATTGTAAAAAAGCGCACTTCTGCCAGCCTATCTCAGCTTTTATCAGAAAACTGCAAAGTATGCAAAGGTAGCGGAAAGGTAAAAAGAACAAGTTTATACACATTTGAAATCCAAACTGAAATAAGAAGTTCTTCTTTTAGCGAGCTGGAACTCCAGATTCCCCCAGAGAGAAAAGAGGAGACTTCTAAAGCAATTGAGAAGATTGGTTTTAACAAAGTCAACATAGTTGAAAATGAGAATTTAGACATTAACTCTTACAATATCAACTATGTATAAATGGCTCGTTTTTTTGCTACTTTTGGTCTCGTGCGCTAAATTAACAGAGGAAAGGCGTGAAAGGTTAGGAAGGAGTTACTATCAGGACGGTATGACTGCGTATGCCCGCGGGGACTTTAGAGCTGCTTCTTCTAACATGCTTGAAGCGCTTAAGTTAATAGATACGCTAACTCCAGAAGAGATTAAAAACGCCCGATTTGTACTGGCAGATAGTTTCTATAGAAGCAGGGATTTTGTTCAGGCTGTTGTTTACTCTGAAGACTTTCTCGTAAACTATCCAAACAGCCCGGAATCTCAAAGAGTATTTGCAAATTTAATAGATAGCTACTTCAGAGTAGCCCCGGATTCACACAGGGATCAAACATACACGCTAAAAGCTATAGAAAAAGCCAGAGAATTTTTATTAAAATATCCAGGAAGCGACCAAACAGACAGAGTCTTGGAAATCGTAAACCGTGCCAAAACAAAGGTAGCAAGACATGAATACTTAATAGCCAGATTTTATGAAGATTATGGATACTATTATTCAGCTTCGCAAAGATACAAAACCCTGCTTACAGAATTCCCGGAGGAGATTCAAGCGCAGGAAGTATTATTCAGATACATAAAATCCCTGCTTCTATCAGGAGAGCAAATAAAGCGTCAAAAACTCAGGCTCGAAAGACTCATTCAGGAAGCCCAGAACAGTTTAAAAGACGCAAGGGCTGAAGACAAAGAGGCAATACAGAGAAGAATAGAAGTTCTAAAATCAGAAATGAAAAGATGGGAAGAAAAAGAAAAAGAGCTCCGTCAAGAGGGACTTAAACAGATGCAAAACTATAGAGAAACCTTTGGAGAGAATAGCTTTTATAGACAACTTTTGAGGTATGCTGGAAGATAAACTCATCCTGAAACAAATCAAGGACTTATTAGAGGATAAAAAAGCAACAGATGTCTCAATCTTGGATGTAAGACAGCACACTAATATAGCGGATTACTTTGTAATAGCAACTGCCAGCTCAAAAGTTCATGCAAAAGCTCTCCTCGAATACTTAAAGGAGCGAATAGAGCAAAAACCTCACCATATAGAAGGAGAAAGAGACTGCAACTGGATACTTATAGACTACATATATATATTAGTCCATATATTTCTCAAAGAAGTAAGAGAATACTACGACCTTGAGTGGTTATACCTTAACGCCCAGAGGATAGCTGTATGAAATTCATACTAAGCGTAGTCATCCTGATAGCATTTTTGGTCTTTGTTGCGCAGAATACAAACTATGTAGAGCTGAAAATTCTTAATTTGACCTATCAGGTTCCTCTATTTTTGATGTTGCTCCTGTCTTTTGGTGTTGGTTTTGGTTTACCAAGTATTTACTTTAGCCTAAAACAGGGTATTATCTCAAAGAGACTCAGAAGAATCTCCAAGATAGATGAGGGTTTTTTGAGAGGGGAGCTTACTACCGCCGCAGGCGGTGATTTGGTTTCTCTCAAGATTCTTGCAAAAGGTGAAGGGCTTAAAGTGAGCGTAGATGACAAAAGAGGAGATGCCTTGAGGACGAGGATAGGACTCTATACAAGAGACCAGGAGGTAAAGACACTTATAAACAGGCTAAAAAAGCAAGAGGATATGTCCATAAACTCTTTAAAAGCCTTGAGAGACGAATCAGCTTTAAGAGAGAGCTGGGAAGAATCTCTGGAGTTTCAAAAAAAGCTATTTGACATATGTGAAAAGTGGGAAAAATCAACGCAAAGAGAAATCCTTGGGCTTTTATATGCTTATTGTTTCTGGAAGTCGGGAAATGAGATTTTTTTAAGCGGTGCAAGTGCTTATGCCGAGGGTCCTTATATTATGGCAATCCAGGCTCGTAAAGCTGGACTCGAGGGACAAGAAAAAGAACTAAGGAAAATAGTGGAGAAAGCCTCAAGCGCCGGGTTTGGAGACTGGCTGATTTTTTCCAATCTTGATAATCAAAGAGTTTTGGCCGGGCTAGTTGATGTCGGGCATCTGAATGCCACACCGGAAGCTCTCGCGCTTGCTTATATAAAGCTCCACATGCCCTCAAAGGCTCAGGAACTATCACAAGACTGTAGCGAGAGGGTGCGTCTTTGCATAGCGCTTGCGAATTCTCACAAAGATAGCGATGCGCTATGCCTGAAGTATATTCTAGAGGGCATAAAACCATTTATCTGTAGATGTGGCAGGGAGTATAATTTCTATAGGCCTTTTTGTGAAAGTTGTCTTTCGTGGGATACAATTTCCCTTAGGAGGGGAGAAAATGCTTTTGGACCTGGAGAAGGGAATAGTAAGGTTTAAGATAGTTTACTATGGCATACCAAAGTCCGGTAAAACCGCAAACCTGGAGAAACTCTCTGAGCTCGAAGGTCTTAACATGACCAAAATAGATACCAAAGGCGACAGGACGCTGGTTTTTGATTTTAGTAGCAAAAAAGTCAAGGTAAACGAAAACCTCATGGCATCATTTGCCCTATATACTATCCCGGGACAAGATATATATACTGATATAAGGTTAACCGTATTAAAAGGTGTAGACGGGATTGTATTTGTGGTTGATTCTCAGGAAGAGAGACTTCAGGAAAATATAGACTTTTACAAAAAACTCAAAGAAGAATTGCCAAAAGTTGGAAAAAGCTTTTCGCAAGTCAGCATCATAATGCAGTTTAATAAGTTAGACCTTCCCAATGCCTTGAGTGAAGATAGGCTCAACAAAGAAGTCAATATTGACTCTCTGCCCTCTATTGGAGCTAGCGCAGTAACCGGAAGGGGCATAAGAGAAACATTTAGCATTCTTGGTAATCAGTTACTCTCAAAAGTAAAGGAAATGGTAAGATGATCTCCGGATACCTGCGGTCTCAACAGGATTTAGTAGACTTAATTAATGGTTATTTATCTAACAAAGCAGGCATTTTAACCCTTTTCTATGGGGTTAACACGGTAACTATTCGCGTAGAACAAGGGTTCATAACGGGCTTTAGATTCGATGAGACAGAGGAAATAGACGAAAGCAGCGTCAACAAAAGAGCGGTATTACTCTATCATTTGAGTGAGCTACTTAACAGTCCGGAGTCTTTTTTTACTTTCAAAGAGATTAGCGATACTCACCTGATATCGGTTGAAGAGTCGATCCATGCGGAAGAGGTTATGCTACAAACTCAGCTCGCTCATAAGGAAATCCAAGGACTTATGGAACAGGTTATAAGTCCTTTCGCAATAGTAAAGGTAATAAAGGGCTTCGAAGATGCAAGTTTTTATGATGGGAGAACCATATACCAGATAATTGCTATGAGCAAAAGGCAGCTCATAGATGAAGTAAGGAGAATAAAAGAGCTCTTTTCAGGTGGGTTTTTAGATATTCAGGAATTTAAAAATCTGGATGCTATTAGAACAGATGAAGTTAGCTATTTAATGAATGATGTTGATATAAAAAAAGTAAATATCATATCCCTTTTGCAAGGCTTTAATACCAGCAAATTTACTGGTGCTGTATTAGTCAAGGGAGGAGATTTCGATTTAAATCTATATTACAAAAAGGGAAAACTAGTTGCTGTTTATCCATATAATGGCGATATATTCGGATTTTTAATGGGTCAAAGTGGGGGAGCTAGCCTTAGCGTCCTGTCTTTGGAAGAGAGGACTATGGAGCTATATATGCTAAGGCACTCTGAAAATAAGATGGTTCGGGGAATCCCCGGTTCTTTCATAGAGCTTGGAAAAGTTTTAATGAGTATGAATGTAGAGAGGAGGACTGGACTAATACTCGTGTATGCTGACGGGGGAAAGAACTACATAATGCATAAAGATGGAGCAGTAGTTAGCGTTCTTCAGGAGAAAGCTGGACAATTAAAGAAACTAAATAGCTTCTCTTTCAAAAAAGTAGACGGTCTAGAACTAGTTTTTTACGAATCTATGGAAAATATCAAGCATATCATTCAGCTATTCGTAGTTAATGTGATATATGGAGTTTTACTAAGGCACGCTGGATATAGTCATCAATCTATTCTTTCTCAGCTTGCTTCTTCTGATTTATACAAGTATCATGAAGGGTCCATAGTCTATAGGCGCATGCCATCTCATGAAGATGACCTTTCGGGCTTTATGCAGTTTCTCCTAGATCTAAGTTATAACCTCCTTGGTCAACAAAAACTAGAAGAAGACCTCCAGATAGTTTTGCAACCTTACAGAGAAGTACTCAAAGTTATGGATTTAGAAGACTATCTGGTCGCTATTGAAACATAAAATCCTTCTGGTAGAAGACGAGCAAAGCGTCGGTCAGATGCTAAAAGAGGAATTAGCCCGTCAGGGTTTTGAAGTAGACTGGGTTCTTGATGGCTTTAGTGCCTTAAAGAGAGTTCTTGAAGAGGAATATGACCTTATTTTGCTTGACCTTATGATACCAAAAATCGACGGTCTTAAGGTTTGCAGGCAAATAAGAGAGGTAAAGAGCGTTCCTATTATCATACTTACCGCAAAAGGTCAGGTTGAGGATAGAGTTGAAGGTCTTGCTGCCGGTGCAGATGACTACATAGTAAAACCTTTTTCATTTGCAGAGCTTAGCGCAAGAATAGGGGCGGTTTTGAGAAGAAGCCTGAGAGAGTCTCCGCAGGTTCTTAAAGCAGGTCCTGTGACTATAAGGTTAAGCTCAATGGAGGTTTTGCTAAGAGGTCAGAAAATCCAGACCACAAAAAGAGAATTTCAATTGCTTAAATTCCTGGTAGAGAGAAAAAATAGCGTGGTTTTCAGAGATGAAATTTACTCAAAAGTGTGGGGCTACGCTCATGAACATGATTCGAATATAGTTGATGTTTATGTAAGAAACTTAAGAAGAAAACTTTCCGATCACGAACACAGAATTATTAAAACAATTCGCGGGATTGGATACATGATAGATGACTCTGAAACTTAAGTTAGTTACATATCTTATAGGGATTAACACGCTAAGCGTGCTTTTAATAGCTATTTTTACAAACATTATAGTAAGCAGATTTCTAACTGCCCAGTTTGAAGAGCATATAAGAAGGCATGCATTGCCATTTGTTGAATTTTACAGAGATTCTTATAAAAATCCATCGTTTTATGCAAGTTTACTTGCGGAAGATGTAGTAACGCGCGAGATTGCCAGCGCGGTCTTTGACAAAGAAGGAAAACTAATAGCATTAAGTCCAAGCATAGAGGGGTATATAAAACTCCCGAAAGATAATTTCTTTGCAAGGCTAAAAAATGGTAGCTTAAAAGATAAAGATAGCATCTATGTAAGTATTGAATTTGACGGATACATTCTTTTATTAATTGGAAATCTATCAAGAATAAAAAAAATCCAGAATGAAATATTTGTTTATAGTCTTATGATGATAGCCAGCGTCGCAGTCATTTTTTCATCGCTTTCTGCACTTTTGGTAGAAAGACTTTTAGAGCCTCTTAATGTTCTTACCAGAGCTTCCAGGGCAATCGCAACAGGAAACATAGATATTTCAGTGGACAAAACAGAGAGAGATGACGAGCTTGGACTGTTGCAAAATTCTTTCAGCGCTATGCTAAATAGCCTCAAGGGTATTATTCAATGGCAGATGGAGTTTATCAAAATGATTACACACAGCTTAAAAACCCCTCTAACTTACATAAAAGGACAGAGTGAAATACTTAGCAAAAGAAAACTGGAAGAAAACACTATAAGAAACACAATTTTAGAAATAAATCAACAAGCAACAAAGATGGAAAAGCTGATTAACCACTTGCTTACACTTTTGAGACTTGAATCTAAACTGCCTTTAAAAGAACAAAGCTTCAGCATTAACGAGCTTTTTGCCCAAATTGAAGAAGATTACGAATACATAAAGCGAGAGAGAAATTTTCGGGTCGAATATACTGAAGAAGAAGTTTTGATTGTTGCAGACATTGAGTATTTAAAGTTAGCTATAGGAAACTTAATAGAAAACTCCTACAAATACACGCAGGAAGGGGGTAAAATAAGGCTTTATTTCTCTAACGGATGTATATGCGTGCAGGATGATGGGGTTGGAATAGAAAACCCGGAGATGATAGGAACTCCATTCTACAGGGAATATCACGAAAAAGAGGGCTTTGGACTTGGAATGTCAGTAGTGAAAGCCATAGCAGAAAGGTCAGGACTCAAGATCAAGATAGAGAGCAAAAAAGGTTCTGGCACTAAAGTTACGCTTTGCCTATAGTTTTTTCTTATGAGAGTATTAGCGCTTTTGCTAGTTAGTATTTTACTGCTTGGCTCTTGCAAGCAATCGCACAAATTTTACGGCTTTTTTTATGACAAACCAGCATATGACTTTAGACTGAAAGATCAGGAAGGCAAACCAAGATCACTTTCTGAGATAACAGGAAATAACTCTCTGGTGCTTTTGTTTTTTGGATACACAAACTGCCCGGATATTTGCCCTGATAGTCTTGGCAAGATGCAAAAAACCATACAGCTCCTTAAAAAAGACGCGGAAAGAGTAAAGGTGGCTTTCATAACCGTAGATCCTGAGCGAGATACTCCTGCAGTTTTAAAATCTTATATGAGCTATTTTGGACCTTCTTTTATTGGTCTTTATGGCACTTCAGAGGAGATTGCTTCTGTTGCAAAGGCTTATAATGCTTATTATACAAAGGTTAAAAGTGACTCTGCGCTTGGATATTTGGTAGACCATACGGCAACGATTTATCTTATAACCCCGGACATGAAAATAAAATTGCTCTATACATTAAATAAACAAGACCCTGCTAAGATGGCGGAGGATATAAAATTCCTTCTTTCGAAGATGTAAGAAGCATTCTAAGACAATACCCATTTGAGCTAACTGAGGACATAGAGGAGAAGTTTTATCTTTATTTAAAAGAGCTGATTCGCTGGAATGAAGTTCATAATTTAACCGGTTTTAAAGACTGGCGCAGGATTTTAAAAGAGCATTTTTTAGGGTCGTTGCTGGTAGATAGATGTCTTAGGAAAATGGAAGTTAATATTGGAGGATTTGAAGTTTCTGATGTGGGTTCTGGTGCCGGCTTTCCGGGTGCAGTTTTGAAAATATTTTATAAAAACAGCATAAATATGACGCTTATAGAGCCATCATGGAAAAGATGTGCCTTTTTGGAACATCTTGACACAAAGTTAAACATAGGATTTAAGGTAATATGCAAAAGGGCTGAAGAGGTAGATTTGACTTTTGATCTGGTTATGTCTAGAGCAATTGATGGTGGCATATCAAAGCTGGAAGTTTTAAAGAACCTATCAAGAAAGTATCTAATTTATATGATTGGTGAAAATCAGGCAAAAGAGATAGATTGCTGTGAGGTTTCTTTAAAAGACCTCAAAGCTTACATGCTCTTTATTGCAAAGACAAGATAGCCAGTATGAGCAACCATGGTATCCTCAGGTCTTAGCCTGTCAGGATTTGGCTTGTAGCTGCGGTGCAAAATTTCTAAAACTTCCACCGCATCAAAGCCTTTTAGTCTTGATAGAAGCAGGCTTACCTGATTTGCGGTAGGCAAAACCCAGCCAACTTTTGCACCGGGCTTTAGACAAATTTTTAATTTCTCAAGGTAGTCAATGGGATTTTTTACATCAACAAAAGCGCAGTCAAACTCGGAATCTTTAATCTGAGCTTCCAGAAAGTCGCAGTTAAGAGACCTTATTTCTTTGCAAAGACCAAAGCGTTCCCAGTTTTTCAAAGCTTTTAGATGAAACTCTTTTCTTAGCTCTATGGTGGTGATGTTTTTACAAAGCTGATAAAACACAGCTGTAGCTGCGCCTACGCCGGTGCCAAACTCCAGAAGCGATTTATCCTCGCTTAAACCGAGCTTGAAAGCGCAATAAAAGCTATCTTTTGGATAGAGAATCTGGGTGCCCCTTTCAAAGCCATAGAGGATAATCTCTTCTATTGTGGGTTTTAGCAAAAGAAAGCCGTCTATATATGTTCCGTAGGATTTATTTATAACATCTTCAAAGCGAAGGATTTTTCCTCTGTAACTGAGATGGAAGTCTTTTGAAAGCTTTTTGAGGTATTTTCTGCCGTCTATAAAAACAAGAACATAATCGCCTTCTTTGAAGTTCATCTAAGTTCCAGTATTGCCCTGCCAAGGCTATATGATGCCATGGCAAACTTCAGGGCGTTTTGCTCATCTTTAAAGCTCAGGTTTTCACGGGCAACTTGATGGAAGAGAAATTGATAGCTATACAGAGTTGGATGGATCTTTGAATAGATACGGGATTTTGAGAGCATAAAGTAAGAGCGCTTAAAGCGCTCGCTCAGGATATGTCTATTGGGGCTTAGCTCTTCCTGATGGGAGATGGCTTCAAGGGCGTAAATGATATAGCTTGCAGACCTAAGATGCTGAGGGCTTTTATTTTCACAGCCTGCTTTTAGATGTTCTGTTGCGATCAAAAGAAGCTCTCCATAAGGGTTTACTTCCCATAGAGCCAACAGCCTTGCCTGCAACACAGGGCAATCCTGAAAAGCTATGGAAAGAGTAAAAGCATCCATATAGAGTAATATTTAAGCCGTGAAGGTGCTGATTGTAGAAGATGACGGATTGCTAGGAAGGTCTTTAAAAGAGTATCTGAAAACAGAAGGGATGGTTGTTGACTGGATAAGCGATAGCAGGGAATTCTTTGACCTTCTCGAGGTCTCAACTTACGATGTAATTGTGATGGATTTGACTATGCCACACCTAAACGGGGAAGAGCTACTCAAAGAGCTAAGAAAGAGGGGAGATAAGACTCCTGTTTTGATACTTACGGCAAAATCAAGACTTGAAGACAAAGAAAACTGCTTTAATCTCGGGGCGGATGACTTTCTGTCAAAGCCCTTTGAGCCTAAAGAGCTGGTTCTTAGAATAAAAGCTTTGCATAGAAGACTATTTAGAGAAGAGGTGATAGAAATTGGGGAGGTTTTATTAAATATATCCGCGAAGCGGGCTTTTGTTAACTCAAAAGAAATAAAACTTAGTATGAGAGAGTGGCTTATTTTGAAGCTTCTTGCCCAGAAGAGAGGGAGCTTTGTTTCTACAGAGGAGATTTTAAACTATGTTTGGGGCGATGAACCTGTTGGCGAGGAGATTGTTAGAACTTACATAAAAAACCTCAGAAGGCTATTGCCGGAGGGGTTTATAAAGTCTCAGAAGGGAAGGGGATACATGGTAGATGGTTGAGAAGTTAAAGCTTTATTTAGTGCTTTTTTTGCTCTTAACTGTGGGTTTTAGTTTGGTGAATGTGCTTGCTATAAAAAGTCTTGAGGGGTTTTTGGAAGAAGAAGCTTATAAAATTGCGACGATGCACTACAGGATATATAGGCAGGACGCTTCGCACAGAGGCGACGAGCACTTTCAAATAGGCGCAGATACATACAGATACAGAATTTATGAATTTGGACCAAAAGATGGTATAGATTCAGGCATAATTATAGGCGTAAGTGAGGAGTTTTTTGAAGAAAAATTGGAATCTATGGTTTATAGACTATTTACTATAGAGTTTTTTCTGATTACATCAATAATTCTGCTATTTCAGTTTATGCTTGAGAGATACACAAGGAGAATAAAAGAGCATCAGGAGTGGCAAAAAACTCTTATACTTGGGCTAAATCATAGGCTTGGCAACTTTTTATCTGTCCATAAGCTAAATGTGGCGATACTTAAGTCAATGCTTGGTGAGGACGAAAGAATAGCAAGAATGGAGCGCTCGCTTGAGAAGGCAAAGGCGGATTTTAGCATATTTGTAAACCTGCTAAAGCAGAATTCAAAGCCTGAGCCAAAATTATTAAACATAAAACAGTATTTAGAAGCTACTTTGAACCTTTTTGAAGAGGAGTTGCAGGACAAAAAACTATGGCTCAGGCTAAAGGATTTGTATGTCAGGATAGAAGAGGCGGACTTAAAAGACATTCTTTATAACATTATAGGTAATGCAATTAAGCACTCTTCTAAGAATATAAGTATAAAAACCCTTAAAAAAAGAGGGAAAGTGATTTTAGCTGTTTTTAACGACATATCAAGCACTAAAAATGCCGGGATGGGACTTGGGCTTATGCTGACTAAAAACATATTAAAGCGATATAAATGCGAGCTAAAACTCAGGATAAAAAAGCGCTACTTGGTTTTTATCTCTTTTAGAGTATGAAATTCCACTCTCTCTTGAGAGCCGGTTCTTAGGTCTTTAAGGATATAAAAACCGCCTGATTTTTCCTCTTCGCCAATTAAAATCGCAAATCTTGCGCCAAGTTTGTTGGCAATCTCAAGACCTTTCTTTGGGGGCTTTACAATCATATCAACGCGCCTGTTTTTGGCAAAGAGGTGACTATGGACTTTCAGGGCAAAGTCGATAACGTTTCCAAACGCTACAATTAGCCACAGTTCACTCTCTTCAGGTTCTACAAAGAGTTCCTCTGCAAGTCTTTCGAGCCCTACCGCAAAGCCAACAGCCGGGGTTTGAGGACCTCCAAGCTCTTCGACAAGATAGTCATACCTTCCGCCTGCCATCAAAGTAAGAGAGCTTCTTTTAGAGACAAACTCAAACACGCTTCGCGTATAGTAATCAAGACCTCTTACAAGCCTTGGGTTTATACAGTATTCAATACCTAAACTATCAAGGGCACTTTTAAAGCCTTCAAGGTGAGACTCACAATCTTTGCAAAGGTAATTTATGGTAAAAGGTGCGTCTTTGGTTGCTTCCTGGCAGGTTTTTACTTTGCAATCAAGCACTCTTAGAGGGTTTTTATCCATCCTCTCTATGCAAGTTTCGCAAAGGCTATCTTTGACAGAGTGGAGATATTCTGTTAGTTTAATTTTATAATCCGGTCTGCAGACCCTGCAACCTACTGAATTTATCTCAACTCTTACATCCAGACCAAGCTCTTTGGCAAGAAGCCACAGAATCTCAACAAGCTGAGCATCTATATAAGGGTCTTTAATGCCAAAGACTTCCGCGCCAAGCTGGTGAAACTGTCTGTAGCGACCCGCCTGGGGTCTTTCGTGCCTGAACATAGGGCCTTCGTAAAATAGCTTTGCCCAGGGCTTTAGATAGAGCTTTTGTTGAAGGTATGCCCTGACTGCGCCTGCGGTTCCTTCGGGCCTTAGGGCAAGAAGCCTTTGCTTGCTATCTGGGAATGTAAACATCTCTTTCTGCACTATGTCTGTAAGCTGACCAACGCCTCGCTGGAAGAGCTCCGCGTATTCAACTACAGGCAGGATAACTTCTTGAAAGTTTCTCTCTATGAGCTTTGCTCTAAGAATTGAGCTAATTTTTGCCATGCGGTCTCTTTTTTCGCCAAGAATGTCGTGAAAGCCACGGGGGGATTGGAAAGATTCCATAAATATATCTTAAAACAGGGTTTAAAATAGCACATAAGGAGGAAAAGATGCAAACTCAAGGCGAAAGCTATCCTATGTCAATCACAGAGCTTATGGAAATGGAGAGCGAGTTTTCAATAAAAGCCTACATCCTTATAAAGGCAGACCCTAGGGAAATACCTTCTATTATGCTCGCTCTTTCAACCTTTGACGGGGTAAAGACTGCAGATGTGGTAACAGGACCCTATGACATCATAGTTTTTGCAGAGCTCAGAAATCAGGACGAGCTTGGAAGGCTTGTAATTACCAAAATCCACGCTCTGGAGGGGGTTAAAGAAGCCCTTACCTGCGTGGTTGTAAAGGTATGAACTTATATCTTTACCTTGGGGTTTTGATCGCCTGTATTGGTATTTTTGGTCTTTTGGCCTTTAGGTCTCTTGGCAAAAGGTTAATAAGCGCAAACATATTATCAAGCGGGGTTTTTATTTACCTAATAGCAGGGGGAGTAGGAGACCCTGTGCCTCAGGCTCTTGTGTTAACCGGGCTTGTTGTGTCTGTAAGCGCTACCGCTCTTGCAGTGGCTCTTATTTCCTTAAATTATGAGCAGTGAGCTGGGGCTCTTGGTAGGGGTTCCTTTGCTGGGGGTAAGTCTTGGACTTATTAAAAGATTCAGGTCTTTTATAGTTATTTTTATAAGCTCTATTACGCTTTTTCTGTCTTTCAGGGCTTATATATCAAAAGATGGGTTTGAGACTGTAGGTGGCTGGCTGGTTCCTCTGGGGATAGGCTTAAGGCTTGATACTCTTTCTGCAAACTTTATACTGATGACTGCGCTGGTTTGTTTTTTTGTAAGTATATACTCTTTGAGTTTTTTTAAAAAGTCATCGGGATTTTTCTGGGTTTTTTTCTTTAGCGTATGGACCGGTTTAAACGGGTTTTTTCTCTCTGAAGATTTTTTTAACCTCTATGTTGCCCTTGAGGTTTTGTCTCTTGCAGGGGTTAGCTTGGTTGCATCCGCAAAAACTTCCAAGGCTATAAAGGCAAGTATTGATTATCTGTTTATATCTTTGATGGCTTCTTTGATGTATTTAATGAGCGTAGGGGTTATATATTTAAAAGCAGGGACTCTAAGCATTTCTGACTTTTTGAGTAAAAATAGCCCTTTTTTTGAGTATGCTATGGGGCTTATTGCGATATCTGTGGCTATAAAGTGTGCGCTTTTTCCTTTTCATTTCTGGCTTGTGCCTGCGCACGCAAGCGCGCTATCGCCTGCAAGCGCTATACTTTCCGCACTTTTGGTAAAACCCCCGGCATACTTAATTGCAAGACTCATAATCGAATTCAACACAGGTTATTTGCAGATAGTTTTAAGCGCTCTTGGGGCTATTGCCATAGCTTTCGGCTCTATTATGGCAATGAGACAGCAAACAATAAAGACATTGCTTGCATATTCTACTGTGGCCCAGATTGGATATATTTTTTTGATTTTACCACTATTTGAGTTTGAAAATTTAAAAGACGATGCAGTTAAAGCCCTGAGTTTGCATGCTTTTACTCATGCTCTTGCAAAGGCAAGCATGTTTCTTGCATCCGGAAACTCAATTTATGTATCAAATAGCGACGAGATATCTCTGATGCCTGATTTTGCAAGCAGACATCCTCTTACCTTTTTCGGGATATTCTTCTCCGGCGCTTCTTTGATGGGGCTTCCTACAAGTGGTGGGTTTATAGCAAAGTTTTTGATCCTCAAAGGCAGTATAGAATCTGGACTATATTACATAGGCATAGCTGCAATTCTGGGGGGGCTTTTAGCAGGGCTTTACATATATCCTTTGTGGAAAGAGTGCTTTGAAAAGAGCGAGAGAAAGCCAAAAGGATACATACCAATCTGGATGGAGCTTTCTGCATTTTCTCTTGGGCTTTTATCCTTTGCAGGGGGGGTTTTTGGATTTTGATAGGGGGGGTTTTGATTCTTAGTTTGCTACTTAGCTCCTTTATTGCGAGCGTTTTAATATCTTTAATAGGTGAAACATCAATAAGGTTAAGGACTTTTATAAACCTCCTTGCAGGAGTTTACAAGCTGGGGGTAGTAGTTTATATACTTAAAACAGACACAAAACCAGAGCTCTCTTTTGAGATATTGGAGGGTCTTGAAGTAGTTCTTAAGCTGGATGATTTTGGGCTTGTTTTTGTTGTGCTGTCGTCATTTTTGTGGTTTTTGACAACAGTTTACGCGGTTGGATATCTGGAAGGTTCGGAAAACAGGAGAAGATTTTTTACTTTTTTTAACCTTGCTATTAGTTCAACGATGGGAATTGCCCTATCGGGCAATATGCTGAGCTTTTTTCTCTTTTACGAGCTTTTGACTTTAAGCACTTATCCTCTGGTTGTGCATAAAGGCACTGAAAATGCCATAAAGGCAGGGGGGATTTATCTAATTTACACTCTTGGCTCAGGAGCAGTGATGCTCCTTTCAGTAGGGGCTATTTATGCCCTTGCAGATAGTGCCGACTTTGTTTCTGGAGGGGATAGGAATCTGGCTAGGTTTGCGGATGAAAACCCAGAGCTGGCAAAGGCTACATTTTTGGCGCTTTTTTTCTCAATGGCGGTAAAGGCAGGGGCTTTTCCACTGCATTCGTGGCTTATTAACGCAATGGTTGCGCCTGCGCCGGTTAGCGCCCTTTTGCATGCGGTTGCGGTAGTAAAGGCAGGGGCTTTTGGAATAGGGAGGTTAATTTACTATCTTTTTGGTCAGGATATAGTTTTGTCGCTTGGAATTTACGAACCTCTTTGTTATTTTGCGGGAATGAGCATCTTATCAGGCTCTATTTTTGCGCTTTTTCAGAAAGAGATTAAAAAAAGGCTTGCCTTTTCCACAGTTAGTCAGATGTCTTACATATTGCTTGGGTTTTTGATGGTTGGAAATAGCGGAATACTTGCAGGGACATTTCACATCTTTGCCCACGGGATTATGAAAATAACGCTCTTTATGTGTGCGGGCAATTACGAAAACGCCATAGGGGCTAAAAAGATTTACGAGCTAAAGTCAGTAGGCATAATGATGCCACTTACGAGCTTTTCTTTTTTGATTTCTTCTGTTGCTCTTGCGGGCTTTCCCATGAGTCTTGGATATATGAGCAAAGAGATGCTAAAGACAGCAGGCGAAGATTTTAATCTTTGGTGGGTTGAGCCGCTTCTGTTTTTAAGCGGGGTTTTGACCGCTATTTATCTGGTCGTTCCTGCCATTAGAATGTGGGAGGGGAAAGCCAATATTGGAAAAAAAAGCATCCCAAAGAGCATGACCTTGCCCGCTTTTATAACCGGGGTTCTTTGCTTTGCGCCAGCTTTTTTAGGGGGGGTCGAAGGGGGGCACTCCCCCCTTCGCCTATTAAAATAGAAAAAATGCTAACTATAAAAGAGGTTAAAGCCAGGCAGGTCTTTGACTCAAGGGGGAACCCAACGATTGAAGTAATTGTGGGCCTAAGTTCAGGGGCCTTTGGGAGTGCGATAGTGCCAAGCGGGGCATCAAGAGGGGATAGAGAGGCGCTTGAGCTAAGAGATGAGAGCGGGCCTTTTGGTAAAAAGGGGGTTTCAAAGGCTTTAGAGAGAGTAAATAATGAGATTTCAAAAGTGCTTTATGGGGTAAGTGCGGACATTTATTTAGTTGACAGGCTTTTGATAGAGCTTGATGGAACGCCAAATAAGTCAAGACTTGGGGCCAACTCTATTCTTGGGGTCAGTCTTGCGCTTGCAAGGGCGCTTTCAAAAGAGTATAAGATGCCACTTTATAAGTATCTTGGGGGGGAAATAGCCTGCGTTATGCCTGTGCCTTTGATGAACTTTATCAACGGCGGGGTTCACGCAGATAGCGGACTTGACATCCAGGAGTTTATGATAGTGCCCGCAGGGGCAGAGAGCTTTTCTGAGAGTCTAAGAATGGGGGCTCTTTGCTTTTATGAGCTTAAGGAGATACTAAAGAGTAAAAACCTATCTGTTGCCCTTGGCGATGAAGGGGGCTTTGCGCCAAGGTTAAAAAGCACTAAAGAGGCGCTTGAGATTTTGCTGATGGCAATTGAAAAGGCGGGATTTAACCCGGGTGAAGATGTTTTTATAGCGCTTGATTGCGCCGCTTCAGAGCTTTACGAAAACGGAAAATACAGAATTGAAGGGAAGGATTTAAGCTCCACAGAGCTCTGTGAGTTTTATAAGGCTTTGATTAAGGATTTTCCCATAGTTTCGCTTGAAGACCCTATGGCAGAAAGCGATGAGGAGGGCTGGAAGTTAATAACCAAAGAGCTAAGAAATGTCCAGCTGGTTGGGGATGACCTTTTTGTTACCAGCTTTGAGATTTTAAAAGAGGGAATTGAGAAAAAAATCGCCAATGCGGTGCTGATTAAGCCAAATCAGGTGGGAACTCTAAGCGAGACCTTTGACACGATAAGACTTGCCAAAGATTTAGGATACAAAGCTATAGTTTCCCATCGCTCCGGAGAGAGCGAAGATAGTTTTATAGCACATCTTGCAGTATCCTGCAATGCAGGCCAGATAAAAACAGGGTCTATTGCACGCTCTGAAAGGACTGCAAAATACAACGAGCTTTTGAGAATAGAGGAAGAGCTTGGCAAAAAGGCAAGGTTTTTGGGTAAAGAGGTTTATCCTTGGTTAAGTTAGTGCCAAAGGTTTTCTCTTTGCTTTGCGGCATTTACCTCTTTAACAACCTCTTTTTCTCAGAGTTTAATGTTTTTAAAACCGTGCAGCTTATAAGGGCAAGCAAGGCTCTTGATAAGAAGATTGAGAAATACAGAGAGGAAAACGAGAAGCTAAAGCAGACTGCCGTGGCTATAAAGCAGTATCCTGAGTTTTACAAAGACAGGTTTATAAGGCAGTTTCTGCTGCTTCAGCGAGAGGGGGAGGAAGTTTATTTGCTTAAAAAGGGGAGTAAATAAGATTAGCTTAATCTCTTTGTTGTTATAATTGACACTTATGAAAATAATGGCATTGGCGATTTTGTTTGCCCTGTTTTCCTGCGCAGGAGTTAGCAAAGAGGAGATAGATAAAAGGTTTGCTTTGATAGATAGCAAAATAGCACAGCTTGACGAGAGACAAAAAGCCATAGAAGACAGGAATGTGAGAATAGAGTCAAGGCTTGATATTATTTCAGAGAGCTTAAGCACAACCAGGCTTGAGCTAGAGCGTTTAAAAGCAGGTAGAGATAGGCAGCAATCTCAAGGGGCGATAATTGCGCCTGAAAGACCGCAGACGCAAACTCAGACACAGCAAACTCAGGTGCAAATGCAAACTCAGATGCAAGAGCATGAAAAGCTATACGAAGAGGCTCTAAAGCTATATAACTTCAGACAGCTCAATCAGGCAAAGGAAAAGTTTATAGACTACATAAAGCGCTTTCCAGCGACAAACCTGACCGACAACGCATATATGTGGCTAGGGGTTGTATATAGAGACCTTGGGGAGATAAACAAAGCAGAGGCGGTTTGGCTGACCTTGGTTGAAAAGTGTAAAAAGTCAGAGCTCCCTGATTGCAACAAAGCTCCGGGGGCACTTATGCAACTTGCGGGAATTTTCGAAAGAAGGGCAGACATTGCAAAAGCAAGAGAGTTTTACGAGATGATTATAAATGACTATCCACTCTCTGAGGAGGCAAAGGCGGCAAGAGCCAGGCTTGGGAGATAAGATGCAGCTGCCTAAACATCTGGCAGTTATTATGGACGGAAACGGAAGGTGGGCAACAGAGAGAGGCCTTCCAAGAGTAGCAGGGCATTACGAGGGGGTAAAGAGGGCGGAAGAGCTCTTAAATGAGTGCTTGGAACTTGGCATAAAGTGGTTGACCCTTTTTGTCTTTTCAACGGAAAACTGGAAAAGACCTGCAAGCGAGGTGCAAACGCTCTTTGGCTTGCTTGAAAGATACATCATTCAAAACTCTCAAAAGCTTTTAAAAATGGGCGTTCGTGCAAACTTCATAGGAAGAAGAGACAGAATTCCGCAAAAACTGGACAAACTCATATCAAAAGTAGAGTCAAACATTCCAAGAAACATAAGGCTGGAGCTAAATATAGCGCTTGATTACGGGGGAAGAGACGACATAGTCAGGGCAATCAACCGGCTATTAAAAAGCGGCTATAAGTCAGTCGATGAAGAAACGCTAAGAGCTCATATGGACCTATCAAGAGCTCCTGATCCTGATTTGCTTATAAGAACCGCAGGGGAGATGAGACTGTCTAACTTTTTGCTCTTTAATCTGGCCTATACAGAGCTTTATTTTACATACACTTACTGGCCTGATTTTACAAAAGAAGAGCTCTATAAAGCGCTTGAGGAATATTCAAAGAGGGAAAGAAGGTTTGGCTCTGTCAGGAAGGTATAGCGTAGCGATAATCTACGGCGCTTTTTCAACAGCTCTTGCCCTTTTGCCACACTGGGCTTTTTTTATGGGAGTTTTTTTAATATCTCTTTTTATAACGCTTGAGCTATCCAGAGCTCTTAATTTAAATGGGGTTTATAGCGCCTTTTTTGGGTTTTTAGCAGAGGCTTTTTTTAATCTTGGTCTTGGTGCTGTTATTGCAGTCTCTTTTTTACAAGGGCTAATAAGATGGAGCCAGGATGCTTTTTTGAAAGCTCAGGCTATAGGGCTTATTTGCGGGATTTTGCCTGTTTATGTTCTTAAGATTAAACAGGAGTTTGGGGCAATGGCTTTAATAAAATTTTTCATATTCGTATGGAGCGTTGACACAGTGTCTTATCTATCTGGCAAGGCATTTGGCAAGAGGAAGATATTTGGAAAGCTATCGCCAAACAAAACTCTGGAGGGATTAATAGGCGGAATAATAGCGGGGGTTTTGGTTCTTTTCATTCTTGAAGGAACTAGATTTACTCTAAAGTGGGGGCTTTCGCTGGTTTTGGCCTCAATTATTGGCGACCTTGTAATGAGCTTTGTAAAGCGTCAGGCAGGAATCAAAGACTTTTCAAAAGCTCTTGGAGAGCATGGGGGGCTTTTGGATAGGCTGGATGCTCTAATCTTTACGGCTCCTTTTTATTTTAAAGCTTTGAGAGGGTTTTAGATGAGAGAGCTTATAAAAAGGGCAAAAAATGTCTTAAATGGCTCTTACGACTTTGAGATTTACTTTGAAAAAACTCTGGAAAGGACTTACAGAGTTGCAAATCAAAAGCCAGAGAGGGTAGAAATATCAAGCAGTTCAGGGGTAGGAGTCAGGGTTTTTAAAGATTCAAAAGTGGGGTTTGCTTATTGCGATGAGCTTAAAGATTTTGAAGAGTGCCTGAGGTTTGCAAAAGAACTCTGCGACATATCTGAACCTGATGAGGCGATTTGCGTTCCTGAGGGGGAGGATCTTGGCGAATTAAAGGGGGAGTTAGATAGCGGGGTCTTTTCTGAATCGCCCGAAGGGCGGATTGAGATACTTATATCATTAGAAAAAAAAGCTCTTGAGATGGATGGGCGCATAGATAGTGTTGAGCTATGTGAGCTGTCAGAGACGCTTTCAGAGGTTTTTTGTGCAAGTTCCAGAGGGCTTGAATACTTCCACAGAGGGTCTTTTTTTGATGCTTCTATTGCGCTAGTTGCCACAGAGGACGGGGATAGCTCCATGGCTTATAGAGCTCTGGGTGCCAGGCACTTTAGAGACCTTGAGCTATCAAGGATGGTGAGCGAAGCAACTCAGGATGCAATCTATCTTTTAAAAGGGGTGTGTTTGAGCTCCGGGATTTACGATGTTGTGTTTTCTCCTTTTGCAGCATCGCAGCTAATTGAGGCTTTTGAGGGCATATTCCTTGGGGATATGGTTCTTAGGGGCAAAAGCGCCTTAAAAGACCTTGAGGGTCAGGAAGTTTTTTCGGAGTTATTAAACTTAGTAGATTGGGGAGATATGCCAGGGGGGTATTCTACCTTGCCCGTTGACGCAGAGGGGACAAAAACCGGGAAAAACATCCTTATAGAAAGAGGGGCTTTGAAGGGATTTTTGCACGGGCTTTATAGCGCAAGGGCTCTTAAAAGAACCAGCACCGGAAACGCATATAGAAGTAGCTACAGAGCAAAGCCAGAGTCCGGGGTTAGTAATTTCTTTATAATGCAAGGGGATACGCCTCTTGAGGAGATGCTATCAGGGGATGTGATTTTGATTCTTGAGCTCCTTGGGGCTCATACTGTCGATGAGGTCTCTGGAGATTTTTCTCTTGGATTTTCTGGTATTATGTATAGAGGGGGTAAAAAGGTGAGCGCGGTGAGGGGAATGACCGTAAGCGGCAACATCAGGCAGGTCTTTAAAAACATCACCTTAGTCGGCAACGACCTTTGCTTTTATTTAAATGTTGGCTCTCCGAGCTTAAAAGTAAGCGGGCTTTACATAGGAGGTGAGTAATGAAATACATGCCTCTTGCTCTGGTTTTGATAGGTCTTGGAATATCTATATTTGGGCAATGGTTAGCTCTCTCTCTTTACCTAAATACCAAGCTAAAAAAGCAAGCAGAAAACATGGCAACTTTTGTAGTAGCCATAGCAGGTCAGAGCTCTTCTGTAGAATTGCCAAATCCGGAAGAGAATCTGGCGGTAGTGAGGTCTCCAGTAAATAATGTATTTGTTCAGAGCAAAATAAAAGACGGTCAGGATCAGAGCTCTTTTGCTTCAGTTTTGGCAAAGTCCAAAGATGGGAGCACTCAGGCTAACATATACTATAAAAACATAAGCCTATCTGAGTTTTTAAACTTTATAAAGAGTGACCCTATCAGTCTTGGAATCAGTTTAATTGGTGCAATAGTAGCAATTTTTGGCACTCTCTTGAGGCCAAAACCCAAACAGGTCGTGGATAAGAGTTCTGGCATTCTGATAAGCACTGCTGAATTAAAGGCCCTCAAACTCGCAATAGCCTTTGGAGGTATCATTCCAAAGCAAAGCCTGATAGAGGCAAAGGCAATACTGGAGGGTATAATCAAGAAAAAGGAGGGTAAGTAATGAGAGTTTTGGTAGTATCTTATGACAAGACCCTTATTACAAAGCTGGAAGAGGTCTTCAGAGGTTATGAATTTTTTCATGTAAGGAGTGGAGAAGAAGCTGCAAGGGGAAGTTACGAAGTACAAGCAATACCAGAAGAAGTGGACCTTATCGTGTATGACGCGGTATCAGGCGCGTTTTCTGAAGAGGATATAAATACCATGTATTCAAGCAGATTTCAAAACGCAAAATACATAGTCCTCATAGACGAGCTATTCCCCGTGGATATGAACAACATAGCACCGCAGTCTAAAATCGGAATACCTCGTGAGAAGGCAATATCTGAGATTCAAAACCTTATCTCAAGCGGCTCGTTAGCAGGTATGATTAAAAAGACCGCAGAAAAAGCTCCTCCTCCTCCCAGCTCCTTTATAGAGCCACCGCCAGCAATATCAGAACCAATACCTCAGGCAGGCCCTGCGGAGTTCTCTGATATACAGTTAGAATCCGCTATACCTGGTCTTGACATGCCTTCCTTTGATTCTCAGCCTCCTCAAATGCTTGAGGAGATATTTGAAATACCCTCACAAGCTCCATCTATACCACAGCAAGCTCCATCTATCCTGGGTAGCAAAGCAAAGCTCCTTATAGTGGCCTTTGAAAGGCAGCTAATAGAAAACCTAAAGTCTGCCCTTGCAAATCACTACGACATTAGCGTAGTTTCCAACATGAAAGAATCCCCATCGGCGGCGAGGAAAGCTGATGTTGTCATTTTTGATACAATTTCTGGCAACCTTGCAGAGAGGATCCTCACTGAAATGGCAGGAGACCCAATTCTCTCAGAAAAACACTTTGTGCTGCTACTGGATGACCTGTTTGCTATAGATGCTGATAGAATACCGCTTCCTAAAAAGCAATCCTATTCACGCGAAAAAGACATTCAGCTGGCGGTTTCTTACCTCAAAGACCTTGCCAAAGAGCTAACTCCAACCTTTGCAGAACCATCTCCAATCCAGCAAAGCGCCCCAGAGCAAATACCTGCTCAACCAGAACCAAAACAGGAAAAGGCCTTCTCACTTCTTGAGGAACTGGTAAAAGAAGCAGCAACCCAGGGAATACCCATCGAATTCCCTCCTGAAGAGATAAGCACTGTTTCTGAAACTCAGGAAGATCTTACAGAGAGCGCGCCTTCGGCGCAAACTTATACGCAGGAAGCTCCCCCCCCTGCACCTCCTGCACCGGCTTACATCCCGGAAAAACCCCCTGTATACACTCAGCAAGTCCCGGCAGCAATACCTGCGGACTTTGAAACCCTTTTGGCAAAAATCATAGAGCAAGAGCTCTCTGAGGTAAAAATTGCAAGAATTCTTAGCTCTAACTTCAGGGCGGAAAATGTCTCAAGACAAATTTCAGAAAACCTCCGTGGCATCATCAGAGAAGAGATTCAGGCTCTACTTGAAGAGGAAATCTCAAAAGCCTTTTCAAAGTTAGATATTGCCACAATTATCAAAGAGCAAGCATACAAAGTTTTAAAAGAGAGCATAAAGGAATTGCTTATTTGACAAATAGCATTTCTTCTCTGTGCCAGCCCCATACTGTGGGCATGGCATTTTTAAGGCGTTTGTCTATGGCGACCATACTAACAGGGGTGGTTAAAAAAATCATAGGCTGTTCTCTGTAAACTATTGAATACAGCTCTCTGTATATTTCTATTCTTCTATTCCTATCAAGCTCTGTAGCCCCTCTGTCTACAAGCTCGTCAAGAGAGCGCTCCCAATCTGTCAGGGGAGTTTTTTGACGAGGATTCCACATATGCAATGTGCCAGAAGAATGCCAGACATTTCTGCCAAAGTGTGGGTCCATAGAGCCTGTCAGACCTATAATCACGGCTTCCCAGTCATAAGGAGGGGATGTAAGTCTTGTCACCAGGGAGTTGAAATCTATGGGTCTTAGATTGACCTTTATGCCAATTGCCTGAAGGTCTCTTACGATCATTGCTGCCATCGCTTCTCTTTCTCTATTGCCTGCGTTTGTCAAAAGGGTGATTTCAAAAACTTGCCCATCAGGTCCTTCAAGCCATCCGTCGGAGTTTGAATCTCTTAATCCGGCTAACTTAAGTAGCTCTTTGGCTTTTTGCACATCTTTCTTGATTGGGGGAAAAAGATCCTCTGAATAGTAAGGTCTATTTGCAGGGGTTATTGGACCATAAAGAGGTTTTGCAAGACCATTAAAGACAAGTTGACACATTGCATCTCTGTCTATAGCATAAGAAATAGCCCATCTAAAATCCCTGTTTTGGAATAGTTTTAGCTTGGATTTTGAAACCGAAGAAGCAGGATTTTGGTTAAAAACCAGGAAAGTCGTAGAAGATGTTGGACCAAGCTCGAATATATCCGCATGTCTTAAGCCGGAAATTGTCTGAACATCCTGAGGTCTTACGTTGATAAAATCAACCTGGCGCGTTTTAAACTTCAAAACCGCAGAGTCAGGGTCCTGAATGATATACGCTATTTTTTTCTCAAGATAGGGTAAAGCTGTTAACTTTTCGTCTCTTTCATAGTAATACGGATTTTTAACAAATGTAATAAGAGTGCCTTTCTGGTAAGATTGGATTTTAAATGGCCCTGTGCCAACTATCTGGGATGGATCTGTGTTTACATTCCATGTGGTTCTGAAAGTGCCACTCTTTACCGCCTCTTCGAGTTTGTGTCTGGGTAATATATAAGCGCCAAGAGAGCTTAAAAAGGGCGCAAATTGCTTAGGCAGGCGAAACTCAACCGTCTCTTCGTCTACTTTTCTTACAAAGTTTTTTATATCCTGCTCTGTCTTTAAAATGCCCCTGAAAGAATCCCCTACAGAACCGGGAATAGAGGGATTTAAATAAACATCCCGGAAAGTAAACACAACATCGTCAGCTACTAAAGGAGTGCCGTCAGACCATCTGACTTTTTTAAGTTTAAAGCGGTAAACAAGTCCGTTTTCCAGAACCTCCCAGCTTTCAGCCAGATCAGGAACTACCTCAAAAGTTTTTAAATCAACCCTGGTAAGACCTGAGAACACCTCTGATATAACTGCGGTTGAGGAAGTCTCCTCTGCAAGGGCGGGATTGAGAGTTTTTGGATCAGACCCAAGGACAAAGCTAACCTGACCGCCGGGTTTTCCAATTTGTGGTTGAAGTTGCAAAGAGGAGATGGTTTTAAGCTCTGGAGTCTTGCCTATAGGGGCACTCAGGAAGTGAAAGCTAAAAATGCAGACAAAAGCAAACAAAACCCCAAACAAAAAGCCAATCATGGCGCTACTTTAGATAGTTCAAGGCACAACTGAGAGGCAAGCTCGACGCTTTTTATTATATCCTCCGGGGTATTTGCAGGGGGGGGATTTACACTCTCTAAAACCTCTCTCACAAGGCGATAGATACTATCAAAGGTTATTTTACCGCTTAAAAATAGCTCCACGGCGGCCTGGTCAGCACCTACAAGCATCGCGGGATAAACGCCGCCTTTTTTCAAAGCCCACCTGCATAGCTCAACGCTTGGAAACTTCTCATTATCAAGTCTTTCGAAAGTAATTGGAGCTATATCTATAATGCCCTTTCTCTCAAAGGGAAAGCTCTCAATACCTGAATTAAAAAGCGCATAAAATATGGGAATTTTCATATCGGTTTGGGAAACATGGAAAAGAAAAGCCCCGTTTTTTAACTCAACTATTGCATGAACCACGCTCTGGGGATGGATTACAACATCCACCTTATCAGGTTCAAGACCAAAGAGGTTTATGGCCTCTATAAGCTCCATACCTTTATTCATTAACGTTGCTGAATCGACAGAGATTTTTGGACCCATTCGCCAGTTTGGGTGAGCAATAGCCTGCTGAGGACTTATTTGACTAAAAAGCTGTTGCGGAAAGTCTCTGAATGGTCCTCCAGAGGCTGTTAAATAGACTTTAGAAATTTCATCAGGGCTTACCAGCTTAAGTAGCTGATATATAGCGTTATGCTCGCTATCAACCGGTATTATCTGGGTTCTGTGCTTACTTACAAGCTCCCCAAGACACACCAAGGACTCTTTATTCGCCGCAAGGAGGGTTTTTCCAGAGCTGAGTGTCCAAATAGTTGGCAAAAGCCCATCGGTGCCGGATATGGCATTCATAACGGCGCTGGATAGTTTGATTATCTCTTTAATGCCTTCAAAGCCTCTTATGAAGTGAGTGCCTTTTGGCAAGGCATCAAGCCAGCTTCTATCTGGCTCTTCCTGACAGGAGACAATTTCAGGTCTAAAGTCTATTGCCTGCTTTAGTAAATTCTCAGAAGCCCTCTTTGCAGAAAGGCCTGCTACAGAGTAACTGTCTCTTTTTGCAGATAAAACCTCAAGGGTTTGACGACCTATAGAGCCTGTGGAGCCAAGAATGCCAATTTTTTTCATATGACCTTTGCCCTAAGGATATCATGCATGTGGATTATGCCAACTGGAAAAGAGTCCTCAACCACTATAAGAACCGTGATTTTATGCTCTTCCATTCTCTTTAGGGCACAGACTGCGAGCTCATCCATCGTTGCTGTTTTGGGATTTTTAGTCATTGCATCTTTTGCTTTTGAGTTTTTAATGTCCTGAAACTTTTGAAAAAACCGCCTTAAGTCACCATCTGTTATTATTCCTGTTAGTTTCCCCTCTTTGTCAATTACAGCAGTTGCACCAAATCCTTTACTGCTCATTTCAATTATGGCATCAAAAAGAGATGCTTCTTCTAAAACCAAAGGCACTCTTTCACCAACATGACAAAGGTCTCTTACTTTTCTTAGCTTTCTACCAAGGCTTCCGCCCGGGTGCCTTATGGCAAAATCGTAAGCTGTAAAGTTTCTTAGCTCCAGCAGAACCATCGCAAGAGCGTCTCCTAAAACCAGCGATGCTGTGGAGGTGCTAGTTGGCGCAAGCGCAAGGGGACATGCCTCTTTCTCTACATTCAGAGATATATGCACATCAGATAGTTTTGCAAGAGTAGAGCTGCTACTGTTTGTTATTGAAATAAGGGGAATGCTGAGTCTTTTTATGTAAGGGATAAGAGAAAGAACCTCCTGCGACTCTCCACTTGATGAAAAAGCAAGCATTACATCTTCTTGAGAGATGGTTCCAAGCTCTCCGTGCAATGCTTCAGCAGGGTGTAAAAAAACCGCAGGAGCTCCCGTGCTTGAGAGGGTTGAAGCAACCTTTTTGGCTATATGACCTGACTTTCCAACCCCGGTTGTTATTATCTTGCCATTGCAAGAGAGCAAAATCTCAACCGCTCTTTCAAACTCTGCGCCTAAATTATCCCTTAGGTTTTTAAGAGCCTGTATCTCTATATCAAAAACCTTCTGGGCTTTTTGTATTATTGCGCTAGTTTTCAACAATTGACTTTTTAATAACCTCCAGGGCAAAGTCAAGACCTTTAAAGCTATCAACTTTGACCCATTTTCCGGGTTCTATGGTTTTATAGTTTTCAAAAAAGTGCTTTATCCTGTCAAGGGTTGATTTGGGAATGTCGTTGATGTCCTTGATATTGTCAAAACTTGGGTCAAGTTTGCTATGCACTACCGCAATAATTTTGAGGTCATACCCGGATTCATCGCTCATCTCAAGTGCTCCTACAGGTCTACATCTCAGGACGCTCCCTGGAATAACCCCATATCTTGAAATTACTAAAATATCCAGAGGGTCGCCGTCATCCGCTTTGGTTTGCGGGATAAATCCATAATTAAAAGGATAAATCATGGATGTAAATAAAAATCTATCGACAAAAAGGGTGTTGGTCTCCTTGTCAAGTTCGTATTTTATAAAGCTATCTTGCGGAACCTCTATAAAGGCATAAAGATCTAAAGGTGGGTTTTTGCCAGCTTTTATCATTCTATGCCTCCAGAGTGTATTATACCCTCCTCTTTCCATCTTCTAAAGAGACTGTGGTTTACTCTAATAGCATCAAGGACCTTGCCAACCACAAAATCAACAATCTCTCCCACTGTAGAGGGTCTATGGTAAAATCCCGGGCTTGCCGGCATTATGATTGCGCCTGCTCTTTTTAGCTTTAGCATGTTCTCTAGATGAATCTCACTCAAGGGCATTTCTCTAAAGAGCAGCAAAAGTGGTATTCTCTCTTTCAGGGCAACCTCGCAAACTCTATGTATTAAATTTGAGTTAATTCCGTTTGCTATGTGCGCAAGTGTGCTTGTCGAGCAAGGACATACCAAAACCCCATCGTAGTGAATTAGCCTAGAGCCACTTGCTATAGGGCTTGCCATGTCTTTTTCGCTATGGAAGGTAAAGCCCGGAAATCTCGACTTTAGAATATTTGGCGATATATCCATCTCCTCTTTAAGGACTATCCAGCCTGAGGAAGAGACTATTAAATCAACTTCAAAGCCCATGTCATTGAGAACTTCAAGAGTTCTTAAGCCATAAATAGCTCCACTTGCGCCTGTTATGCAAACAACCAGCTTCATCAATAGCTAAGTATAGTCTTCTGGATTTATTGTGTTTGTTAAAATTCTCAGGAATGCATACAATTTTGGTAGCAAACAGGGGTGAAGTTGCGATTCGCATCATCAGAACGGCTAAAGAGATGGGTCTATCAACGGTGGCAGTATTTTCTGAAGCAGACCGCAATAGCCTGCATGTGAAGCTCTCAGACAGGGCAATATGCATAGGTCCTGCAGAAGCCCAGAAGAGCTATCTGGATATGTCAAGAATCATGGCAGTTCTGGAAGCAACAGGTGCAGATTTGCTCCATCCGGGTTATGGTTTTCTTTCGGAAAACCCAAAGCTTGCAGAGGCAGTTATTGCAAGTGGAAAAATCTTCGTCGGTCCACCGCCGGGTGCGCTTGAGTTAATCGGGGATAAAACCAGAGCAAGAAAAGTGGCAAAGGCGGTTGGGATGAAGCTCCTGCCCGGAAGCGAAGGTCCTGTGGATTTCTCAGAGGCTATATCAATAGCTCAAAGAATTGGCTATCCTGTGGTTATAAAAGCAAACTCAGGAGGGGGCGGAAAGGGCATAAGAGTTGTGCAAAATGAGAAAGAGCTAAGAGAGAGATTCTACCTCTCATCAAGAGAAGCGGACGCTTCATTTGGAGACCCGAGAGTTTATGTGGAGAAGTTTTTGTTAAATCCGAAGCACATCGAGGTGCAGGTGCTTGTAGACAGAGCGAAAAATGTCCTTATACTTGGCGATAGAGAGTGCTCTATTCAGAGAAGACATCAAAAGCTCATAGAAGAAGCCCCAAGCCCAAGTCTTGATGATATTAAAAGAGAAGAGCTTTTCAAGCAGGTTAGAGATTTCTGCATAGAGATAGGATTCGAAGGCGCTGGAACGGTGGAGTTTTTGATGGACTCTGACGGAAACCTCTACTTTATGGAAATGAATGGCAGGCTGCAGGTAGAACACCCCGTTACAGAAATGGTCTTTGGAATAGACATAGTAGAGTGGCAAATAAGAATCGCTCTTGGGCAGAGCTTAAAATCCACAGCTCTTGAGCCTAAAGGGTGTGCAATAGAGTGCAGGCTAAACGCAGAAGACCCAAACACCTTTATGCCATCTCCGGGAAAGGTAGAAGAGCTCTTTTTGCCCGGGGGTTTTGGCATAAGAGTAGACACCCATTTATATTGCGGATACGAGGTTCCTCCTTATTATGACTCTTTGCTACTGAAGCTAATTGCCTGGGGTTCTAACCGAACAGAGGCAATCTCGAGACTTCAAAGAGCTCTTGAGGAACTGAAAGTATCTGGCAGGGGTTTAAAGACCAACAAGGAGTTTCACATAAGAGTGCTCTCTTCGAGGGAATTTAGGTTTGCAAAGCATCACACAAGACTGGTGGAGGAGATGCTATTTTAATCCAGCAAAAGGTCAGGGAAAGACTCTCATATATTTTTAAAAACAACAAACTCCCAAGGAGCATATTGCTCTCAGGTCCAGAAGGATCTGGAAAGATTATCCTTGCGCTCGAGCTTTGCTCTTCTTTGCTTTGCACTCAAAGATCTTATCCTCCCTGCGGGAGATGCCCATCCTGCAAGCTCCTTAAAGGACTGATAGAGCCAAAAATAGACCCTCTTAAGCATCTTCAGGAGCTATCGCATCCTGACTTTTGCTTTGCAATTTCTGAAAGGTCCGAAATCCGCATAGACCAGATAAGGAAAGTTATCGACTCACTTGGGCTAAAGCCCGCTATCTCCAAAGCTAAAGTTGCTCTCATTTACCCGGCGGACGAGATGAATGTATTTGCTCAAAATGCGCTTTTGAAAACTCTGGAAGAGCCGCCGGGAGATTCCTATATCGTTATGGTCTCTCATAGCAGAGAGTCTCTTCTAAAGACGGTTCTTTCCAGACTCTTTGAAATAAGATGTCCCCCCCTTGGCGATGAAGAGCTCAAAGCCCTGACCGGGATAGAGGATAATTCTTTAATAAATAAATTGCGCGCAAGCGCGCTCTCTCTTAAAAAAATAAAAGAAAAACCTATTATCCTTGAGATAGCAAAGGGTCTTGGAGAGCCTCTTAAATTCCAAAGAGCGTCCCAGGAGTTTGAAAAACTAGACACTAAAGAGCAAAAGATGGTGCTTTATTTATTATCTCAGTCGCTTAATGAAAAGGCAATAAAGAGTAAAAACATAGACTTTGCCAGAAAGGCGCAGGCTATTTTAGAGCTATCCAATAGCCTTGGAAAGGGTTTAAAAATCGCCCCCCACATCGTGCTTATTTTGAGTCACGAAAGATAAAATTAGTAAAAATGTACGCAAGTGCTAAATTCCTCGATACTAACAGGTATTTGACCATAGAGGGCGATTTGCCAATCCTTAACCGCGGAGAGCTTATAGTGGTAAAGACAGATAGAGGCGAGGAAGCCGTGCGCTTTATAGGCTATTCAAAAGAGCAATCAGAGATAATAGCGTCATTTTTAAGAAAGACAGACCAGGAAGACATACAAAAGCTTGAGAAAAATAGCAGGGATTCGCAGGAGGCTTTTTTGATATTCAGACAGAAAGCCAAAGAGCTCGGACTTGATCTAAAGCCCATAAAGAGCTATATCCCTCTTGATGGAAGTAAGGTATTTTTTTACTATGTTTCTGCCTCACGCGTGGATTTTCGAAACCTTGTAAAAGAGCTCGCTAAAGTTTTCAAAAAAAGGATAGAAATGCGCCAAATTGGCGTAAGAGACGCAGCGCAGATGCTTGGGTGGATAGGTCTATGTGGGGATGTTACATGCTGTGCAAGATTTATGAAAGAGTTTAATCCTGTTCTCATCAGCGATGTAGAGGAACAAAACCTCCCATTTTCTCCGCAAAAATTCACAGGTCCTTGCGGGAAGTTAATTTGCTGTCTGTCTTTTGAAAGATGTAACTACGATATAAAACGCTACTTCCCGGAGAGTGGAAAGGAGCTATGCTATATGGGAGATGTTTACTCTGTTGAGGGAATAGACCCTATAAGGAATGTGATTTTACTCAAATCAAGCGAGAAATCTCTTGAAGTGAAAATAGAAGAAATCTTGCACCCTTCTTTTATTAAAAAACCATGTGCCTGCAGGCAAATAAGTGAGACTTAAGAGCTTAACATCTGACGGTTATAACACACTTCTTGGGTTTTTGCTAAGCGACGGATATACTATAGAGGCGGTTTATTACGCCCAAACACTCTGCATCTCTTCGCAGGTAGGCTGTCTGGTTGGTTGTCCCTTTTGTCTATCGGGTTCTAAAGGGCTTTTCAGGAATCTCAGCTTTGAGGAAATTATTTCGCAATATCACCTTGCGCCAAAAACTTTAGAAATCAAAAGAATAGCCTTTGCAGGTATCGGAGAGCCTCTTATGAATTTAAATCAGGTAGAGTTGGCGACAGAGCACTTTCGCAAATTAGGTCTTGGGGTTAGCTTCTACACAAGCGCACATCCGGTTTCCATGCTATATAGACTCCTGAATCTTCCCCACAAGGGTGTTAGCATCTCTCTCCATGCAAGCAACGAGCAAACCAGGTCAATTTTGGTGCCCAAAGGTCCACCCATTAAAGAACTTATCGAGATTCTAAGATCCTATCTCAAAAATAAAACCCAAAGACAGAAAAAGCGCATAAGACTTGCATATGTTCTTATAAAGGGCATCAACGACTCTGAAATCGACATAAGAGCGCTCGGGGATATTGCACTCTCTCTTGGTGTTGAGGTTAATCTTCTTAAACTAAATCCCGCCTTCGGCGGATATGAAAAGACCACAGAAGAAAATTACGAGCTTGCCTATAAAACTCTAAAATCCATGGGTGTAAGGGTAATTTTATCCAATAGATATAGAACTCGCGAATGCGGGGGTTGTGGGACATTGCTAGTTAGTCAAGATCCTCGCTTTGCGCAATTAAACACTCAAGAGGTAAAACCTCAACGGCTGCAACCCCCCTGCTGAGTATGCCAAGCTCTTTTGCAGCTCCGTGCGAGAGATCTATTACTCTCCCCCTCTTGAAAGGGCCTCTATCATTGACCCTGACTATGATTTCTTTGCCGCTTTTGAGGTCTCTAACCAATAAATATGAGCCAATTCTATGGATATTTGACGCAGCAGTAAAACTATGTTTGTCAAAAATCTCGCCAGAGGCGGTTTTTTTTCCGTGAAAGCGCCCACCGTACCAGCTTGCCTTTCCGCTCAATACCACACATTCAGAACCAAGGCAGGCAAAGCCAATAGCAAAGAGAAGTAGCCAGCTTTTCATTGCCTTACCTCCAGGGTTTTGCTAAATTTTACCAGAGCATGCTAAAATTAAAACCTTATGGATTTTGATGTTAAAGACCTGGGACTTTCTGAAATCGGAGAGCTAAGAATTAATTGGGCAGGCCAGGATATGCCAGTTTTAAAATCAATCAAAGAGCTATTTGCCAAAGAACAGCCCTTTAAAGGTCTTAAAATAGGAGCTTGCCTGCATGTAACTACGGAGACGGCTAACCTGCTTCTGACCCTTAAAGAAGGGGGCGCCGAGGTCTATCTTTGTGCCTCGAACCCTTTATCAACTCAGGACGATGTTGCAGCAGCGCTTGTTAAAAACCACTCTATCAGCGTCTTTGCAATAAAAGGCGAAGAAAAAGAAAGATATTACCAGCACCTTAGAAAAGTAATAAATAGCGGTGCAAAAATCCTTATAGACGACGGGGCAGACCTTATATCCACCTTACATAAAGAGTTTCCCGAAAAGACCAGAGATATCATAGGCGCAATGGAAGAGACCACAACCGGGGTTATAAGACTTAGAGCAATGGCATCTCAAAACCAGCTTAAGTTTCCAGTTATTGCGGTAAACGACGCGCTAACTAAACATCTATTTGACAACAGATACGGCACAGGTCAATCTACCCTTGATGCGATAATGCGTGCAACAAACCGGCTTGTTGCAGGTTGTAATGTGGTTGTTGCAGGTTATGGCTGGTGTGGAAAAGGTGTAGCCCAGAGAGCCCGTGGTCTTGGTGCAATTGTTTATGTGTGCGAGGTTGACCCAATCAAAGCCCTTGAGGCAAGGATGGATGGCTATATTGTGCTCCCCATGAGAGAAGCAAGTAAAATAGGAGATATTTTCATAACAGTAACCGGAAATACCTCGGTGATTACAAAAGAGCACTTTGAACTTATGAAAGATGGGGCTATTATATCAAACTCAGGCCACTTTAATGTAGAGATTGATATAGATACTCTTAAAGAGCTCTCAAATAGCGTTCGCGAAATAAGACCTTTGGTAGAAGAATACACCTTAAAAGACGGCAAGAGAATATACCTTTTAGCTCAGGGAAGACTTGTAAACCTTGCCTGTGCTGAAGGTCACCCTGCATCGGTAATGGATATGTCCTTTGCCAATCAGGCTCTATGCGCACAATACCTTACCAAAAACGAGCTCGAGCCTGGTGTTTATCCGGTCCCTATGGAGATAGATAAAAGCGTCGCAAGCATGAAATTAGAGAGTATGGGAGTTAAGATAGATACCCTCACTCAGGAGCAGATTAGATATTTAAATAGCTGGGAACTTGGAACCTAAAGGAGGTCAAAGATGGCAGTATGCGCCATTTGTGGAAAAAAGACGTCTTTTGGAAAAAGTGTTACTTTCTCTGCGGAGCAGAATTCAAGAACTTTTAAGCCCAATCTCCAAAGAGTCAGGGTAAAAATGCCCGATGGTAGCATAAGAAGAATCTGGGTCTGCACCAAATGTCTGAAAGCGGGTAAGGTAAATAAGGTAGCAAGTTGCTAACGCGCATAAGATTTACATCCGCGGGCGAATCTCATGGAAAGGGGGTTTTTTGCATTCTGGAAGGCATTCCCTCGAATATGCCTCTTAGCCCAAAAGATGTTAACCTCGAGCTAGAGAGAAGACAGCGCGGATATGGGCGCGGTGGCAGGATGAAGATAGAGAAAGACCAGGTTGAATTTCTCTCAGGGGTCAGGTTTGAAACCACCCTTGGCTCACCGATAGCTATGGCAATATGGAACAGAGACTGGGAAAACTGGAAGGAGAAAATGAACCCAGAAGGTGAGACTCATCCTTTTGCGGTAGCTTTCACAAGACCAAGACCGGGACATGCGGACCTCTCAGGGGGGCTAAAGTTCAATCACAGAGACTTAAGAAATGTTCTGGAAAGGGCTTCTGCCAGAGAAACCACGGCAAGGGTAGCAGCAGGGGCAGTTTGTAAAAAGTTCCTGAGCGAGCTTGGGATATACATAGGTAGCTATGTGGTTAAAATAGCTCATCTATCATTTGAGTTACCAGAAGGCCTTATAGAGCGTCACGAACTTGCAGAACTATCACAATTTAGATTCCCAAACCCAAAATTTGACCAGGAGTTTATAAAACTTGTAGAAAATGCCCGAGAAAGCGGTGAGAGCCTTGGGGGGGTTTTTGAAGTCTTTGCAACAGGCGTTCCCGCAGGTCTTGGGAGCTATACCCAGTGGGATTTAAGACTGGATGGTCAAATAGCACAGGCGCTTATGAGTATTCAGGCAATAAAAGCTGTGGAAATAGGCCTTGGATTTGAAGCAAGCGCCAGATTTGGCTCCAAAGTTCACGACGAGATTGCCTGGAGCGAAGAAGTAGGATATTTTCGTCTAAGTAACAACCTTGGGGGTCTTGAGGGGGGAGTAACAAACGGTATGCCGATTGTTGTGCGTTGCGGTATGAAGCCAATACCTACCCTGACAAAACCCTTAAGAAGCGTTGATATCTCAACCCACGAAGAGGTAAAAGCTGGCAAAGAGCGAAGCGATATTTTAGCCCTGCCGGCAGCAAGTGTGGTAGGCGAAGCGATGCTAGCTATAGTAATAGCAAACGCGGTCCTTGAAAAGTTTGGAGGAGACAGCCTGGAAGAGGTCAAAGAGCGTTTCTACTCTTATCAAAAATACCTAAGAACCTGGTGAGGGTTTTATATCCACTTTTATGTTTGCAATAACCTCTGGATGAAGCTTTACCACGATAGTGTAAATCCCCACATCTTTTATCGGAGATTTAAGGCTGATTTGCTTTCTCTCAACTTCAAATCCAGCCTCCTTAAGAGCAGAGGCTATGTCCATAGCGCCAACAGAGCCGTAAAGCTTTCCCCCCTTTCCAACTTCGCGATAGATTTCAAAGATTTTTCCGTTTATCGAGTTTGCTATGTTGATGGCTTTTTGTTTCTGTCTATCTAACTTGCGTTTTTTGTGGCTCTGTATGGTTGATATATGCTTTAAGTTAGAATCTGTTGCAGGAAGGGCAATGCCTCTGGGTATAAGATAGTTTCTTGCAAAGCCATCCTTAACGTTTATGATGTCTCCAAAAGACCCCAAATCTTCGTAATCTTGCACGAGGACAACTTTCATATCACAATCACCTCAAGCGACTAAATATGGCAAAAGACCAAGCTGTCTTGCTCTTTTTATCTCTCTTGCCAAAATCCTCTGGTGATAAGCACAAACACCCGTTCTCCTTCTGCCAAGTATCTTGCCTCGCTCGCTTATATACTTGCGAAGCTCCTCAACATCCCTGTAGCTCGGGTTTTTACCCGCTTCACAAAAAGGACAAGACTTTTTCTGCCTCTTTATAGGTTCCATGCTTCACCTCAGATCAAAGTCAATATCTCCATAAGGATTTTCAATATTATCAAAATCCTCATCTTGAGGCTCTTTGCCAGAACTGACACAGAGCGGTTTTATAATATCAGCAACTATTCTTATTTTGCTTCTTGTAATCCCGGCTTTGTCCATCCAGCGCTCCTGAGCGAGCCTGCCTTCAACATAAACCAAAGTCCCGCGCGTCAACTTATTGACCCTGCCATTATCGCTGGCAAGAGCCCCATATGCTTTAATGTCAAAATAATGCGCCTCTCTTCGCCACTCTCCTTCTACTTGATAATTTCTGTTGTAGGCTATAGAGAAGCTCACTATCTTACTGCCCGTGTTTGTTGTTATAACCTCTGCGTCTTTAACCACCCTTCCTATTAACAAAACTCTATTTAACATCTACCTGCTCTTTCTGGAAATTTAGCCACCTTATTATATCCTCGTTTATCCTGTACTGAAAATCCAGCTCATTTATAAGCTGAGAGTTATCAGAACTTATATGGAAAACTATGTATCGCCCGTGGTTAAAGCCCTTTACGGGATATGCCAGCTGTTTAACGCCCCACTCTTCAACAGAGAGAATCTTACCACCATTTTTATCAACAAACCCCTGAATATCTTCTACTCTGGCTTTTATCTCCTCATCGCCTAATGTAGGCTTAAAGACCACAACACTCTCATAATCCCTGTGCGTTTTGTAATATCGCCTTGCCATACTTCCTCCAGCAAAGGAAAATATTATAAGCCGTGAATCAAAGAAGTGATAGACTAAGGCACGAAATTCTAAGAGAGCTTAGTAAAATCCTGAGTCTTGAGGAAGAGCTAAGCCAGGTGGTTTTAACAGGCTCTGAAATCTCAAAAGACCTTCAGAATATGAAGGTATTTTTTACCGCCATTGACCCAAACATGGAACCACACCTTGCAAAAACCCTCCAGACGCTCTCTAAAGACCTTAGACAAAAACTCACCAAAAGGATGAGAATAAAGAGAGTGCCAAATTTGATTTTCCTGCCCGACAAAGACCTAAGACACATGCAAAATCTATGGCAAAAACTATGATTGTAAACTTATTAAAATCGAGTAAATACAGCCTAAATCCTTCAGGCGGCGAAGCACAGTTTATAACCACTGATAGCCAGAACATACAGACTCTTGAGTTAATCCCTTCTCAAATAGTGGATAAAAACATTCCATATCCATTCCTAAATCCCTTGCAGACGCTATTTTTTAGTCTGTATAGAGGCGGAAACGCAATAGTATTTTCGCCTACTTCTTCAGGCAAAAGCCTGCTTGCTTACCTCTTTTCTCTTAAGCATCAAGGGAAAATGATATATGCAACACCTACTCGCTCTCTTGCAATGGAAAAAAGACGCGAGCTAAGTAGTCTTTTTGGAAAATGTGATATAAGAACAGGGGAGAGTCTTTTTGAAAATCTAAAGAGTTCAAAAGCAAGGGCAATAGTTTCAACCTTTGAGAGCTTTGCGTCAGGTCTTAGAAACGCCCAGAGCTGGATAGAAGGCATAGACCATGTAGTGATAGACGAGGTTCATCAAATAAATAAAAGATGGGTAGTTGAAGAGTTAATAAGCGTATGTATGTCTCGCCAGCTAAGTTTGCTATGTCTTTCCGCAACGCTTCCCAAGATAGATGATTTTATAAACTGGATTAAACCCTCTATTGTGATAAAAAGCGAGTGGAGACCAACAGAATTAATCAGGAAAGTGCACCGTCTTGTAGATGAGTTTAAGCCCTTATTTAAAGCGTCTGGAACTACTGAGGTTTTTGCATCGAGACTTTTGAACGCAGTTTACTCTCTCTCTGGCAGAGATGAGCAGGTGCTTGTTTTTGTCCCAAGCAAAAAGCTGGGATGGAAAATCCTGGAACTGGCAAGCAGAGAAAAAATAGGAATACTCAATCAAACTCTGCCTTTTGAGACAGACTCTCAGAATGAGCCTGAGCTTGCTTTTCATAACTCAGATGTGCCAAAGGAAGAAAGAGACATCATAGAAAAAGCCTTCAGAGAAGGCAAACTAAAGACACTTATAGCAACGCAAACACTTGCCTACGGCGTTAACTTGCCAGCAGACAGAGTGATAATAGCAGTAAGGAGCATAAAGGAAAAGTCTAGCCAAAAAATTGTTCCGGACGCTCTTGATATTATGCAAATGGAGGGGAGGGCAGGCAGATTTGGTATAAAAGACAAAGGTTGCATATTTTGCTTCAGCAACATCTCTGAAAACTTACTTGAAAATGAGTTTAAAAACTCCTTTAACACCTGTATAAAGAGTCAAACAGATGAGGATATGGTTAGCTTCATAGTACTTCTGACGCATCTATATGGTGGTGAAAACTTTTTAATAAATTCGATATCTTTTAAGGATATAGATAAAAAGTCAATACAAAGCGCAAGAGAATTTTTGATAAAAAATGGCTACATTGAATCCTCAAAGCTGATGCCGAAAGGCACATTCTGTATCCGTTCTGGAGTGCCACCTACTAGACTTGAAGAAGCTCTCAGGCGCAAACTTCTTGGCTTGGAAGAGATGATAGTAATCAGACCACTTTTATATACAAAGAGATTTGACAGTCTTGAACAATTTCTCGATGGTTTGTTAATATGGAAAAACCTTCAAGATAACATTTTGATATGTGGCAACTTATGTTTAAAAGACAATACCCATCAATTTCTTGCTTACATTAAGGGTATTACGGCAAGGACAAGAAATTTAAAAAACCCTCCGGGGGAGTTTTCTTATCTTTATAACGATGCTATATTTGTCCTAAGGAACCTAATAGACGCAAGAAAACAGGGGATTTTTAACTATGGTCTTGAGAAAGAATTTATGATTGCACACTCTATCAAGTATGGTATAGAACCAGAATTTGCATCCCTTGGCGGAATAAAGGGCATAGGTCACATAAGGGCAAACATCATAAAGTCTGCTCTTGAAGAGGCCGGCATAAATCCCCCACAAATAGCTTCAAAGAGCGAGATCCTTTACGAAATTTTAATAAGTTTAGAGGATCTTCTTATACAGAAGATAGCAGAGTTTAGACACCTGCCAGAGAAAAAAGCCAGAGAAGAAGCCAGGGCAATTTTGAAATCAGTAGGTAAAAATCCTGAGAGGGCATTAATAGACGAAAAGCTATTGCTGGCCTGGGGGGTTTTTACTTTCGGTGAAAGAGCTTTGAGTATGAAAAATCAGCTTTTGGAACTCTTGAAAGAGCAATTAAGACCTGCTATCGCATAGAGCTTTTTTTATCTCCACAGGGATTTGAAGTATACTGCTGACTATCTTCTCAAGATGCTCAGGAATGTCTGTAAAAAATACTTCTAGATTAGAAGAGCCTCCTGGCTTTATGTATTCCTTAACATAAAATGCAGTTGCAAAAGCAGAATCTATTACAGCGACCTCCGGACCGAAAAACTCCTGTATAGTAGCTTTTAACATAGGATAGTGGGTGCAGCCAAGAATTAGTGTTTTAACGCCTGAAATTTTCAAGTCATTTAAATACATCTCTACAACAGCTTTAGCCAAGGGTCCGCTGAATATCCCCTCTTCCACCAAAGGCACAAAAAGGGGGCAGGGCTTTTCCAAAACTCTTTTCCCTGCAGAGCTAAGGAGCTCTCTATAGAGCCCTGATGATATGGTAGCGCGGGTTCCTATTATGCCGATAGGACCTTCCCTGCCCATCTGAAGAGCCATCTTGACCCCGGGCTCTATCACCCCAACAACAGGGATTGCAAGAGCTTTTCTTAGGTCATTTAAAGCACAGGCGCTTGCGCTGTTGCAGGCAACCACAAGAAGGTCAAGATTAGACCTTTGAAAAAAACTCGCACACTCAAGCGAGTATCTGACTATTGTCTCTTTCGAACGATTACCATAAGGCACTCTGGCAGTATCTCCAAGATAGACCAGATCCGCAAGCGGATAGAGCTTCCTGAGTTCAGAAAGCACGGTAAGCCCGCCAACGCCGGAATCAAAGACCCCAATTTTCATAGATTTTTAATCACTCGTTAGATATTTTAGCCTTAAAGTAACCAAGGAGGTGTTAAGATGAGAGCTTTGGCGCTTGGGATTTTAATCATAGCCGGTGTTTCGCTGGCAAACCAGCAGCTTGCACAGCAAAAGGGCTGTATGGCCTGCCATGCAAACGACGCTAAAAAGGTAGGTCCTGCCTACAAGGAAATTGCCAAAAAGTATGCAACCAGGCAGGACGCTGTTGACTACCTTGCTCAGAAAATCAAGCAAGGCGGACGCGGAGTGTGGGGTCAGGTCCCTATGCCACCTCAAAATGTCTCTGACCAGGAAGCGAAACAGCTCGCTCAGTGGATAATGAGCCTTAAATAATCCTGTTGGGGGCTTTTAAGCCCCCTCTTCTGGTCTGCATTTGTTTAAGTTTCCAAAACAATCAGGGCACAGGTCAAAAAACACCAAAAGCCCGAGACCACCCAGCATCATATTTACCTGAGTAATAACGAGATTTTCCTGTCTTTCGGGGAGTATTTGATATTTTTCAAGCCTTAAGCCACAGGCTGTTTGACCCTCCTCAGCGCCAAGTTTATGAAACACAAAAACGAGTCTTTTGGTTCTTCTGCAGCGCATCCATCTTGGCTCCAAATCAAGCATTACAAACTCAAGCTTTGCTGAAGGGTCTGATAGCTTTGCCTTGCTTGATAAATGCTCCAGTCTTTCGCGAATATCCATTTATAGGTTATATATTATCCACTTATGCTCGAAGAACTAATTAGAGAAAAAGCAGGGTATTTACTATCCTCTCTTCTAGCAGGCGGGGGCGAGTTTGCAGAGATCTTTTACGAAAAGGTAAGAGTAGTCAGACTTGAGTGTAGAAACTCAAAACTGGACTTTTCAAGCGTCGGCATAGAAGAAGGGGTAAGTCTGAGACTGATAAAGCACGGCACTACACTCTTTGGCTTTGCCAGCGAGCCAGATTTCGAAACTTTAAAAGAGCTGGCAAAGAGGCTCTCGCTAGCAAGCGGTCAAGGACCTGTGGCACTTGGACTTAAAAGTTACAGGGGAAATACAAAATCCAAGATAAAGCTCTCTGATGTAAGTCTTGAAGAGAGGTTTAAGCGACTGAAAATGTTAACTCAATACGCAAAAGAATCTGGATTAGAGCTGGAAGAGGTTTTTGTAGCTCTAACTGATAAGTCCAGAAAGATTATGGTAATAAACTCTCTTGGCGAGAGTGCATCAGATGAGCAAGAGAGAGTGGTCTTTCGCATACAGGTTATTGCAAAGGATAGAGAGGGAAGTTTAAGGAGCTCTTATGAGAGCATCGGACACACAGGAGGGTTTGAGTTACTTACAGAGGAGAATTTAAAAAATGTCGCACTCTCCGCCGTCAGGCGGCTTTTCAATTTGATAAATGCAAAGCCTGCTCCGGTTGGGACCATGGAGGTGGTGCTCTCTTCCTCTGCGGGGGGAACCATGATTCACGAGGCTGTAGGTCATGGCCTGGAGGCAGACCTTGTGCAAAAGGGCATGTCAGTTTATGCAAATAAACTTGGAAAGAAGGTCGCAAGCGAGCTAATAAGCGTGGTGGACGATGGGACTCTAGAGGGGAAAAACGGCTCTTATAGCATAGATGACGAGGGCGTGCCTTCGCAAAGGACTGTCCTTATAGATAAGGGCGTGCTGGTTGGGTATATGTATGACAGACTTAGCGCCATGAAAGAATCAAGAGCTTCAACCGGCAATGGCAGAAGGCAAAGCTATATGCACGTTCCGATGGTTAGAATGAGCAACACATACATCCTGCCCGGGAGCTCACCCTCAGGCAATATCCTTGCCGGCATAAAGAGGGGGCTGCTTGTAAAGAGAATGGGTGGTGGCGAGGTAAATACCGTTACAGGTGATTTTGTGTTTGAGGTTACTGAAGGGTATTTAATAGAATCGGGTGAGGCTGTATATCCTGTGAGGAACGCTCTTCTTATAGGGAATGGTCCGAGGGTCCTGACAGAAGTAGAGGCAGTCGGAGAAGACCTTGGCTGGGCTGTTGGAATGTGTGGAAAAGATGGGCAGGGAGTGCCCGTAGGAGATGCTCAGCCAAGCTTGAGGATTCGCTCTATGGTCGTAGGTGGCACTGATGCTTGAAAATTGATAATAGCACACTAAAATTTATAAACATGGCACACTCAACGAAGCGAGATTACTATGAAGTGCTTGGCGTTTCGAGAAATGCCAGCATAGAAGATATTAAAAAAGCCTACAGGAGATTGGCAAGGCAGTATCATCCTGATTTTAACAAAGACCCGGATGCTCAGGAAAAATTCAAAGAAATAAACGAAGCCTATCAGGTGCTTTCAGACCCTGAAAAGAGAAAGCTTTACGATAAATTCGGTCACAGTGCCTTTAGCGCAGGTGGAGCAGGAGCATCCACAGAAAACATACAGGACTTTAGCAGCATATTTGACGAGCTACTGAGAGGTTTTGGGTTTGAAGATATCTTTGAAAGGGCGACACGCTCGAAAAAGCAAAGCTACGGGGCAATACCCGGAGAGGATATACACATCGCTCTTGAGATGGACCTTGAAGAAGCCTTTAACGGGGCTGTTCGCACTGTTGAGGTTTCTAGAGAGGTTTTGTGTGATGTTTGTAAAGGTTTAGGATATGACAAATCGAAAGGCGAGAGAGTATGCCCAACATGTGGGGGAACAGGACAGGTTGTTTACAGGCAGATGTTTTTAACAATGAGCAAAACCTGTCCAACTTGCGGAGGAAGCGGCAGGCTAACAGA
>JBCNVD010000010.1:0-13249 GCA_039630345.1 Aquificaceae bacterium | reverse complement strand
GCCGTTTGGGAGGGTAAGATTAAAAGTGACGATATCACCGGGGTTTATAGGACCTTCGCGCACTAGCTCTACAGGATTTGCCTCTGGCAATGAAACTCTCAAAACAAGTCTTGAGAAAGGCTCTTGCATCTGGGAAAAGCTAAGCGACAAAGTCAGCGTATTTTCACCCCCCTGTGGGGCGCAGGAGAGAACCAAAGAGCTGATAATTAGCCAGGGTTTTAGTCTCATTTGAGTATTTCCATGGTTATGTGGTCGTTTGTGTAGATACACATCTCGGCGGCAATTTTGAGACAGGACTGGACTATTTCAGGAGCGGACATTGAAGTGTGGCGATATAGAGCAAGGGCGCAGGCTCTTGCCTGCTCTGAACCAGAGCCAATTGATAGAATTGGTTCATCAGGCTCTATTAAATCCCCAGAGCCGGAGATAAGTAGCATCGTCTCTGAATTTGCAACTATCATAAGAGCTTCCAGCCTTCTTAGGGCTTTATCCAGTCTCCACTCTTTCACAAGCTCTACACAGGCTCTTATTAAATTTCCGCCATGCTCTTTAAGGCGGTTTTCAAGTCTTTCAAGAAGCGCAAGAGCGTCTGCACCTGAACCTGCAAAACCTGCCAGGACTTTGTCAGAATAGAGTCTTCGCACTTTTTTAGCGCCCGCTTTGATTGCGGAATTTCCCAAAGTTACCTGACCATCTGCACCTAATGCGGTAATGCCTTCTCTTCTGACTGCAAGCACTGTGGTTGAAATGAGCATATATTAGATTTTATGAGCAGAGAAGAAATTATTCAAAAGCTACTGAAGGAAAGTAAAGAGTTTAAGTTTCACTACGAAAAGCATCACGAACTTGATATGAGAATCAGTAAGTTAGAGAAGCACTATCCTATGACCCACGACCTTCAAATAGAAATAGAAACGCTTAAAAAAGAAAAGCTTCTGCATAAAGACATCGTCGAGAGCATGATTTTAAACGCCATGAAAGGGGGTTGAAGGGGGATTTCCCCCTTCGTTTTATAATTTATAAGTTATGGTAGATTGGGTTCTTAGGAAGCTAATAGGGACCAAAAGCGAGAGAGAGGTCAAAAGACTCAGGAAAATAGTAAAGAGAATAAACCACCGAGAGAAGGAGCTAAGCGCCCTTAGTAATCTTGAGATAATAAAGCTGGCTGAGGGTCTGAAGGAAAAACTAAGAGCTCTTGAGGAAGATATTAAAGCTGGCAGGGTTGTCGAAGAAGCCGTAGAGGTTTTTGCGCTAATAAGAGAAGCAGGCAAGAGGGTTTTAGGGCTTAGGTTCTTTGATGTGCAGTTAATCGGCGGGCTTGTTTTGCACGAGGGTAAAATCGCTGAGATGAAAACCGGTGAGGGAAAGACCCTGGTGGCGACATCAGCGGTGGCCCTTAATGCCATGGCGGGCGTTTGCGTGCATGTAGTTACCGTTAACGATTATCTTGCAAGAAGAGATGCCCAGTGGATGGGCCCTATATTTTTGTTTCTTGGTTTAGAAGTTGGGGTTATCAACTCTGACTATAGCTCTTATAGAGTAAGATGGGTAGATCCAGAAATTGCGAAAAAGGCCATTGAAGACGACATAAGGGTGTGGCCAAAAGACTACGAGGGAGAGATGCTTCCTTCGGAGCTTATAGACGCCTCTGCAAAGCGGGCGTTTTTTACAACCCTTGAGAGCTGCTTAAGAAAAGAAGCCTATAGCTGTGATGTGGTTTATGGAACCAATAATGAGTTTGGGTTTGATTATTTAAGAGACAATATGGCTTTTGGTGAAGAGGAGATAGTGCAGGTAAAAGGTCATGATTTTGCAATAATAGACGAGGTTGATTCTATTCTTATAGATGAGGCCAGAACTCCCCTTATTATTTCAGGAGCTGCGCAGGTTGATATATCTGTTTATGAAAACGCAGACAGGGTAGTAAGAGCTCTTGAGAGGGATAAGCACTACATAGTTGACGAAAAGTTAAGAACAGTTCAACTAACCGAAGAGGGCATAAAAAAGTCAGAAGAGCTTTTAGAAATAGAGAATTTATATAACATCAAAAACATAGACATTTTGCACGCTCTTATGCAGGCTCTAAGGGCCCACTCTCTTTTTAAAAGAGATGTTCACTATATAGTCAGAGACGGGGAGGTTTTGATAGTTGATGAATTCACCGGCAGGATTTTGCCAGGTAGACGCTGGAGCGATGGTCTCCATCAGGCTATAGAGGTAAAAGAGGGAGTTCCTGTTCAGCAGGAAAACCAGACCCTTGCGAGCATAACATTTCAAAATTACTTTAAGCTCTATTCAAAGCTTGCGGGGATGACAGGAACCGCAGAGACAGAAGCGCTTGAATTTAAAGAAATTTACAAACTGGATGTTGTGGTGATACCCACCCATAGGCCCATGATACGCAAAGACAATGTAGATGCGGTTTATATGTCAAAAGAGGAAAAGTGGCAGGCCGTTCTGGAAGTGGTTAAAAAAGAAAATCAGCGCGGAAGACCTGTGCTTGTGGGCACAGTCTCGGTGGAGGATTCAGAGCATCTATCAAAGCTCCTAAGTAAAGAGGGCATAAAGCACCAGGTTTTAAATGCCAAGCATCACGAAAAAGAAGCGCAGATTATAGCCCAGGCTGGCAGGATAGGCATGGTTACTATCTCAACCAATATGGCAGGAAGAGGCACAGACATCCTCCTTGGGGGAAACCCGGAGTTTTTAGCCAGAGAGATATTGCTATCCAGAGGCAAAGACCTTCAAAGTGCATCTGAAGAGGAGTGGAAAAAAGCTCTCGAGGAGAGCATTGCAATAACCAAAGAGGAATACAAAAAGGTTGTTGAGCTTGGCGGGCTTTTGGTAATAGGCACTGAAAGGCACGAGTCAAGAAGGATTGACAACCAGCTAAGAGGGCGTGCAGGAAGGCAGGGAGACCCCGGAGAGACCAAGTTCTTTATATCCTTGGAGGATGACCTTCTTCGGATCTTTGGGATGGATAAAACCAAGAAAATCTTAAAATCTTTAGGTGTTAAGCACGGTGAGGCTATTGAGCATCCATGGATTAATTCCGCATTAAGAGACGCTCAAAAGAGGGTAGAAGCGCAAAACTTTCAAATAAGAAAACGCCTTCTTGAGTATGACACTGTAATGAACGAGCAGAGACTAACCGTTTACTCAATAAGGCGCGATATTTTAAAATCCCAGGGTCTTGATCAGTATCTCGAGGAATTTACAAACGATCTCGTATCAAGGAAGGTATACGAGTTTTTAATAGAAGACGAACCAGAGCTCTGGGAGCTCAGTGCTTTAATGGAATACTTTAAAGCCATACTTGGCTCAGAGATTAGTTATGAGTCTAATCCAAGAGATAGACAGGAGCTTATAGAAGCTCTATCCGAAGCTATCAGCAAAAAAATAAAAGAGCGCACCCTGGAATTTGGAGAAGAGGCTTTTAGACAGATTTTAAAAGCCGTTATGCTATCAAATCTTGACAGGGTCTGGAGAGAGCATCTGCACGTTATGGACCGTCTAAGAGAAGGAATATATCTTCGCGGATACGCACAGAGAGACCCTCTAGTAGAGTATAAAAAAGAAGCATTCAGCCTCTTTGAAAATATGCTTCTAGAATTTTACGAAAGCGTCCTTAGAGATATAACGCAATTTAAGATGCTCCAAGAGCAAAATCCGCCCGAGGAGCCAGCACCTACAGAAGGACCAAAAAGAAAAAACATCAAAGAGCGCGCACAGCTAAGAAAAAGGCGAGCAAGGTAAATTATAACCTAAATCCCAAAAGGACGCTTTTTAATAAAACCCTTATAAACCTCCATTAAACGCTCTTTTGAAAGAGCCCCCTCTCTTAATACCTTCAAACCATAAAGCCCAATCACCCTCACGATAGTGGAAGCAGACCCTTTTCTACTGCCTCCGTCAACATAGAGTTCTATAGAGCTTTTAAAGTAGTCAATAGCCTCTTTTATGTCAGTTGCGGTCTTTTGTCCCTCTGGATTTGCACTCGGAGCAATCAAGGGCTCACCAAACTCTTTTAAAAGCCCGTAAACTTCGCTTGATTTAGACGGAATCCTTACCGCAATGGTTTTTTTGCTTATATACCCATACTTACAACCACGCTTTTGAAAAATTAATGTAAGCCCTGGCTCTTGAAGTAATCTCAGATGAAACCTTGAGGGGAAGATGCCAAACTCTGAAAGCCAGGAGCTATCAGGCAATAAAACCAGAAAGGGTCTACCGGATGGTCTTCTCAACCCATAGAGTCTTCTAACACACTCTTTACAAAGAGCAGGCGTTAAAAGCCCATAAACTGTATCCGTGGGAAAACAGACTATGCCTCCAGAGTTTAAAACCTCAACAGCCCTGGATATACTCTCTTTAGAGAGCTCTAAAACCCTCAAAAGCCAAGCTCCTTTATAACAACATCGACATCAGGCGCTAAACTAACAGGCTTTTCAGAAATATCCATTGCAATCTGAGGGTCTTTAAGTCCACTGCCTGTAAGGGTGCAAACAACAACCTGATTTTCTCTAAAAAACCCTTTTTTACATAGCTTTAAAAACCCTGCCACCGAGGCAGCAGACGCAGGCTCACAAAAAACCCCCTCAAGCGAGGCAATTAATTTATAAGCTCTTAAAATCTCATCGTCGCTAACTGCCCCTATAAACCCCTCTGATTCGCTTACTGCATTAAGGGCACTCTGCCAGCTATATGGATTTCCAATCTTTATGGCTGTTGCAACGGTTTGCGGGTTTTTAACAGGATAGCCCTTAACTATCGGCGCTGCGCCCTCTGCCTGAAAGCCCATCATCTTTGGCAGTTTGTCTATAATTCCTGCCTGATAATACTCTTTATAACCCTTCCAGTATGCGGTTATGTTACCTGCATTGCCAACAGGCAGAAAGTGAAAGTCCGGGGCCATTCCAAGCTCGTCGCACACCTCAAAAGCTGCTGTCTTTTGCCCTTCTATCCTTAAAGGATTGACGGAATTTACAACCTCGACATTCAAGATCTCTGCTATCTTTCTAACAACACTGAGAGCATCGTCAAAAGTCCCCTGAAGGGCAATGACCCTGGCTCCATACATTACTGCCTGGGATAGCTTTCCCATAGCAACAGCGCCCCTTGGGAGCAGGACAAAAGCCTTCATACCTGCCCTTGCCGCATAGGCAGCCGCAGAGGCGGATGTGTTGCCGGTCGAGGCACAAATAACCGCCTTTTTACCTTCATTTAGCGCCTTGGTTATGGCAACAGTCATGCCCCTGTCTTTAAAAGACCCCGTTGGGTTTAGCCCCTCGCATTTGAGGAAAAGTCTTCCCCTAAAGCCGGCCTCTTTGGCAAGTGCAAAAGCCTCCACAAGAGGGGTATTACCCTCAAGAAGAGTTACCACCCTCCAGGAGCTCTCCACAGGCAAAAACTTTGCATACTCTTTTATGATTCCCTGCCAGCATCGCATTACTAAACTAATATTAAACGAAGGGGGGCTTTGCCCCCCTTCAACCCCCCAGAGGTTATAATCTCAAATATGCGGGGGTGTGGCGGAACTGGCAGACGCAGCGGACTTAAAATCCGCGGGCTTAAAGGCCGTGAGGGTTCGAGTCCCTCCATCCCCATATAGCCATGATATTAAGTGACGCCAGCTTAAAGAAGCTAATTAAAAGCGGAGAGCTAAAGATTTCCCCTTTTGATATATCCCAGATACAGCCATCTTCAATAGATTTAACCCTCTCAGAAGAGCTTTTATTTTATGTAGGTCCTATCGATGTCAAAAGCCCACAAAATCCAACAGAGGTTATAAAAATCCCCAAAGATGGCTTTGAAATACCCCCAAAGGCTTTTATGCTAGCTTCCACAAGAGAATACATCCAGCTTCCGGATAATCTAACAGCTTTTGTAGAGGGCAGATCCTCTCTTGGAAGGCTCGGGCTATTTATCCAGAACGCAGGATGGGTAGACGCAGGCTTTGAAGGTCAGCTAACTCTAGAGCTCTATAACGCCAACTCAAACCCCATTAGAATCTACTCAGGCATAAGAATATGCCAGATAGTTATAGCAAAGCTGGAAGCCCCTTGCGAAAAGCCATACTCAGGAAAGTACAAAAACCAGAAAGGACCAACGCCTTCAAGAGTTTATCTGGACTTTCAATCCTCTTCGTAAGTGCCCTCTCTGCGAAGGGCTACCTTTCCGGTTCTTGCCATTTCAATAATTCCAAAAGGTTGCAAAAGCCTTGCAAAAGCGTCTATTTTATCCCCTGAACCTGTTATTTCAATAGAATAACTGCTCTGAGATACATCAACCACCTTCGCTCTAAATATTTCACAAAGTCTCATGATCTCCTGCCTTACTTCAAAAGACTGGGCGTTTACTTTAATAAGAGCCAGCTCTCTCTCAACATGCGGGACATCAGTCAAATCAACGACTTTAATGGTGTCTATTAGCTTCCTTAGCTGTTTCACAACCTGATCTATAACAACATCGTCGCCAATAACCTCAAGCGTCATTCTGGAAATGCCCTCTTCGTGAGTTTGCCCAACGGAGAGGTCTTCGATGTTATAACCCTTTCCCGCAATCAAGGTAGCGATTCTTGCAAGAACGCCAAACTCGTTTCTGACAAGGGCGTAAATGATGTGTCTTCTTCTCTCTCCTTGCTTGAGTGGTCTGTAGTATCTATTTGACATATCTGTTTATGATATCACAGCGTCAAAGACGCTTAAAATATCATGACCTAAACAAGGGCGCTCTTTGCAAACATTGGGAAAACAAGGACTGCAGGAAAGGTCAAGACTTAATTGATAGAATCTCTCGCCAATAGGCTTCCAGATGAGTTTATCTGTGGGGCCATAGAGAATGTAGGTTCTTACCCCACAATAGCTGGCAAGGTGAGAAAGACCGCTATCTACCCCCACAAACAAAGCAGCAGTCTTTAAAGCTCTGGCAGTTTCAAGAAGAGAGCTGATATAAAAGCAGTTTTTAACATGCTCTTCAAGCCATAGATCCGCCTCTCCCAGCAAGTATATGGTCTCATAGCCAAGTTTTTTAAGCTTATACTCAATTTTTAAAAACACTTCCGGCGAGAGGTTTTTCTTCTTTGACCCACTTGATGGATGCACAACCGCTTTAAAGCTCAAAGGACTTTTATCAAGAGGTTTTAAAGGTAATGTTTTTGAAAATTCTCCTTTTAAATTTAGCGACCTTAAATAGTAATCCACTATCCACTCTCTCTTTTTGGGAAATGGAAATAAATTCCCATCAACAGAGATTATTATTTTGCTTTCAAAATCAAGATTTGGTATTTGAGAATATACCTCTATGGCCCAGCCTAATTCTTTTGCGATTATAAAGTAGTCAGTGTTTCCAACGGCGACTAATTTTTTGCCGGCCTTTTTAAGAAGCTCAAGAATGGGAAAGGTAAGGAGCGTATCCCCAAGACCGCCCCTTCTGTAAAGAAGAGAAAACCTCTCAACCAACTAAATACATCGTTTCTGCTTCGACTACCTTTCTTCCGTCTTCTAAAATCATGTCTCTGTAGGATTTACCCGCAGGAACCATTGGAAGGACATTTTCTTCTCTATCCACATGAAAGTCCATAACCACGGGTCTATCCTGAACCTCCAGAGCTTTACCTATTACCTCATCCACCTCATCAGGGGTCTTTGCCCTCAGACCAACTGCCCCAAAGGACTCTGCGAGTTTTACAAAATCCGGCTGCAGGGTTAGATCAACCTCTGAATAGCGCTTTTCGTAAAATAGCTCTTGCCACTGGCGGACCATCCCCAGATAGGCGTTGTTGATTATTGCGACCTTTACGGCTATGCGATACTGGACTGCAGTGATAAGCTCTTGCATAGTCATTTGAAAAGAGCCATCACCGTCTATTACGAAAACTTCGTGGTCTGGTTTTGCGACCTTTGCACCTATGGCAGCAGGAAGACCAAAGCCCATAGTACCAAGACCGCCAGAGTTGATAAACTGCCTTGGGAAAGAATACCTATAAAACATAGCAGCCCACATCTGGTGCTGACCAACGCCCGCACTTATGTAGGCTTTGCCCTTTGTAAGACTATGGATGCGCTCTATCACAAACTGGGGCTTTATAACAGTGCTTGAGCGCTCGTATCTTAAAGGATATCTCCTCTTTAGATCCAGAATGTTTTCAACCCACTGACGGCGCTCGGGTGGGATTTCAAACTGAACTTTCTCAAGCTCTGAAAGGAGCTTTCTAAGGATTATTTTTATATCCCCAACTATTGGCACATCAACCACGATGTTTTTGGAAATGGAAGCCGGGTCTATGTCTATGTGGATGATTTTTGCATTTGGAGCAAACTCGTCAATTTTGCCGGTGACCCTGTCGTCAAATCTTGCGCCCGCAGCGATAAGAAGGTCGCAATTATAAACCGCCATGTTGGCGTAGTAAGTGCCGTGCATGCCAAGCATGTGAAGAGACAGAGGATGCTCTTCGGGAAATGCGCCTTTGCCCATATTTGTCGTGGTTACCGGAATGTGTAGCTTTTGCGCCAGAGTTAAAAGCTCTTGCTGGGCGTCAGAAGAGACCGCACCGCCACCTACATATAAAACCGGCCTTTTGGCCTCAAGCATCAAAGATAGAGCCTTTTTGATTTGCTGGATGTTTCCCTCTATATGCGGGCGATAGCCCGGTATAGAATCAAGCACCTCTTTGTCAGATGGTATGTATTCAGGTGCTGGCTTTTGGGTGATGTCTTTTGGAATGTCCACCAGCACTGGGCCCGGTCTTCCAGTCCTTGCAATATAAAAAGCCTGACGGAGTGCAAGAGCCAGGTCTTCGCTTCTTTTTACCAGAATGCTATGCTTGGTTATGGGTCTTGTGATGCCTACTATGTCCACTTCCTGAAAGGCGTCGTTGCCAATTAGGTGAGTTGGAACCTGACCCGTTATAAAAACCGTGGGCACTGAGTCCATATAAGCGTCGGCTATGGCGGTAACTAAATTGGTAGCCCCGGGGCCAGAGGTCGACATGGCAACGCCTACCTTTCCGCTAACCTTTGCATAACCTTCGGCCATATGACCTGCGCCCTGCTCGTGCCTTGCAAGGATGTGCTTTATACCGCCCTCGCGGTATAGGGCGTCGTAAACCTCCATAATCGCACCGCCCGGGTGACCAAAAACAACCTCAACGCCCTCTTTTTTAAGAACCTCTATGATAAGGTCTGCCCCTCTTTTTTTCAACTCAAACCTCCGGCGCTTACTGGGTTTTCATCAAATCTCCCATCTTGAAGATGGGTAGATAAAGAGCAATAAGGATCAAGCCAACTGCCCCACCGATGAAAACTATAAGCATGGGCTCAATCATCTTTATAAGACCTTCTACGGTTTTGTCAAACTCATCCTCGAAAAACCTCGCTATAGTGTCAAGCATCTCGTCAAGTCTTCCTGTATCTTCGCCGACTCTTATCATAGAAACAACAAGCGGTGGAAACATCTTGGTTTTGGCTATTGCTTTATGCATTGGCTCTCCTTCCAGAACGCCCTTTTTGGCCTTTTCAAGAGCCTCTTTAATAATGACATTGCCTGTAACCTGACCCGCTATTTCAAAAGAGCGCTCTAAAGTAACGCCACTTGAGAAAAGAGTTGCCATCGTTCTTGAAAATTTAGCCATGGTGCTTTTCATAACGAGCTCTCCCATCTTGGGAGCTCTTAAAGAGAATTTGTGAACAGCGCGTTTATATGGATAGACAGTTTTCATAAGGTATTTGTGAATCAGAAACACAACTACCACTATGGCGATAACTATTGGCATTTTCGTGCGAACCACATCCGAAGCTGCCATCAAGAGGCGAGTAGGGGCAGGGAGCTCACCTCCCATGGATTTGTAAATTTCTGCGAAAGTAGGGACAAGGAAGTATAAAATACCGGTTATTATAGCAACCGCAACCACAAAGACGAAAGTTGGGTAGAAAGAGGCGCTCTTTATCTTGCTCTTTATCATCGCCATCTTTTCGTAATAGTCAGCAGCCCGCTTTAGAGCAAGGTCGAGATTACCGGTCTCTTCACCCACCTTAACCAGATTTATAACAAATTCCGGAAAGGCTTTCGGATGCTTTGCCATGGCGGTAGAGATAGGAAGACCTTCGCTTACCATCTTTGCAACATTTTTTGCAGCTGAAGACAGGGTTTTGTTTGGAAGCTGGTCTGCGATGATGTTTAGACCATCCACGACCGCAAGACCTGCGTTCACCATCGTTCCAAGCTGGCGACAAAAGATTGATATGTCTCTGTCTTTTACCCCGCCTCCGCCTATCTGGATGTTTAGGTTAAGGCCCTTTTTGCCCTCTTGAGAGTCACCGCCAAAGGATTTAACATCTATTGGCGTAAGACCTCTGCTTTGTAGCTCTGCAAGGAGTTCTGTCTCACTACCAAATACAGCCTCTGCCTGAATGATAGAGCCGTTTTCGTCAATTGCGCGATATTTAAACTTTGGCATTAGCTTGCCCTCCCTAGCATTCTATCAAGCTCTTTAGGATCAGGGGTGTATTTGTAAGCGTCGTCTATGGTTATTCTTCCTGCTTTGATATGACCATATAGAGACTGGTTCATAGTTTGCATACCGGTTTGAGCCTGACCTGCCTGCATGAGAGAGTAAATTTGCTGGAGTTTGTTTTCGCGAATGAGGTTTCTTATAGCGGTATTTGGAATCATAAGCTCATAAGCAAGAACCCTACCTCCGCCTATTTTTGGAATCAGCCTTTGAGATAAAACCGCCTGAAGAGAGAAAGATAGCTGGACGCGGATTTGCTCTTGTTGTTCTGGTGGGAAAACGTCGATGATACGGGTGATTGTGGATATTGCAGTGTTTGTGTGAAGCGTTCCAAAAACCAGGTGACCGGTTTCTGCAGCTTTGAGAGCTATCTGGATGGTCTCAAGGTCACGCATCTCACCGACCAGAATAACATCAGGGTCTTCACGAAGAGCTGCGCGAAGCGCGTCTGCAAAGTTTTGAACATCTTCGCCAATTTCACGCTGATTGACGATGGATTTTTTGTGAGGGTATGTGTATTCAATCGGGTCTTCGATCGTCAGGATGTGATGGGCGAAGTTTTCGTTAATGTAGTTTAAAAGAGCTGCCAAGGTGGTTGTTTTTCCAGAACCAGTTGGGCCGGTGACCAGAACTATGCCCATGCTTTTGTGGCATATCTCAAGGACTCTTTCGGTCAGGCCAAGCTCTGAGACATTTCTTATTTTGCTTGGCAGTCTACGAAAGACTGCGGATATTGCGCCTCTTTGGAAAAAGACATTTGCACGGAAGCGACCTATGTCTTTAACGCCGAAAGAGAAGTCAACCTGACCTTTTTCTTCAAGGGTTTTTCTGTGCTTTTCAGACATGACAGAGTAGGATATTTTCTGGGTAACATCAGGGGTAAGTGGGGGATATTCCTGAAGGGGGGTTATATGCCCGTCAATCCTTAGACAGGGCCTTGCACCAACTGTCAGGTGAATGTCAGAAGCTCCTGTTTGCTGGGCTTTCATAAGAATGTCTATGAGACGAATTTCTTGTTGCTGAGCAGTAGGGGTCATCAGCTGCCCTCCTTAAGTTATGATTTTATAGCAAGGTAGGGCAAGTTTTATGAGTAATATCAGTTTCACGCAAGACTCACGAAAGCTCTACGAGGGCAAGGCAAAGGCGCTTTACGAAATTGACAAAGAGCAGATTTTGATGGTTTTTAAAGACTCAGCGACCGCCTTTAACGCTAAGAAGAGCTCAAACATTCAGGGCAAAGGAGAGCTCTGCTGCGAAATATCCTGCGAGCTATTTAAGTATCTTGAAACTAAGGGCATAAAAACTCACTTTCTTAAAAAGCACTCTGAAAACTCCATGGTTGTTTTAAAAACCACAAGATTGGACATCGAGGTGGTTTTAAGAAACTTCGCCGAAGGCAGCATAGTAAATAGGCTAAAAGTAGAGAGAGGCAAAGAGTTTAAAAAACCGCTTTTGGAGTTTTATTTAAAAAATGACGAGCTTGGAGACCCAATTATTTGCGAATCTCACATAATAGCCCTTGAAATTGCAAATTCTCAAACTCTAAATAAAATCAAAACCATTGCAAGGAGAGTAAATTCAGAGCTCTTTGAGCTCTTTAAGAAAATAAACCTGAGGCTAGTTGACATAAAACTTGAATTCGGGATAAAAGATGGCGAGATTTTGCTAATTGATGAACTATCGCCTGATAATATGCGCTTAAGGGACAAAGATGATAAAAGCTTTGACAAAGACAACTTTCGCTTTGACCTTGGGGATATAAAACAGGCTTACAAAGAGGTCTTAAGTAGACTCAGGGCTCTATCAAAATAGCGAGGTTATCCGCCCTTGACCACATTTTTTCAAACTTTTGAAAGCTTAGCTCAAGATAGGGCGTTTGACCATCGTGCAAAAAGATAGAATAATCGCTGTATCCAACCACCAGGGCAAAGTGAGGGCGAGAGAGAGGACTTTGAGAATATAGAACTATCACGGGAAGATTTAAATCTATGCTCTTTTTTAACTCTTCAAGGTTTGAGTTCTTTATTTTAGCCTTTAGACCCTTTTTGCGAAGAAATAGAGCCACATCAAGCGCTGATGTTGACCTTATGTCTGGTCTATAAAGAGAGTTTAGCTCTTCTTTGGAATAGGGGAGGTTTAAATAACTTAGAAGCGAAGAGAGAGAGCTCTGGGCGCAGAGGTTTTTTTCTTGCCTATAGAAAGGGACATCTATGATGCCTGCAAAGGCTATTGAGATACTTAAAAAAATAACTTTCAACGGATGATGATTTCTCTATCTGTTAGCCTTAGCAAAACAACTATCAAAATCGCTATGATGAGAGAGACCACTATGATGCTAAGAGCGTCTGAGCCAGAAGGGGCGCGGGACTTTAGAGATGCTATGGCGCTTATCTCTTCGGGTTTTAGCTCCGAGAGAGCTCTTTCTATTTCCTCAGCGCTATAGCCAAGGGCAAGGAGTCTTTGCTTGGCTATTTTAAACTCAAGCGACGACTTTAGAGAGTTTAAATCCTGGCCCAAGTTTGGCGCTATCGGGGGAGATATTAGCTGGGCTTTTGATTGCGAAAAGCCAAACAGCAAAGCTACAAAAACACAGAGAATTTTAAGCATAGATAAATTATACATGGGGGGCGGCGGGGGGGGGTTTAACCCCCCCCCTAAAAAAAAAAAAATGAGTAAAAAAAAAACAAACCAGGAGAAGAAAAAACACAATAGGGATGAGAAAAAAAAAAAAAAAAGTCA
>JBCNVD010000001.1:0-16131 GCA_039630345.1 Aquificaceae bacterium | reverse complement strand
TTGCCAAAGGCTGTTTTTTTATTGCCTTTGATTTTTAGCTTTGGTCATGCTCTGACTCCAGAAATCCAATCAAGAATTAAAGAAGGAGAATACGAAGAAGCTCTTGAGCTAATGGAACAAATTCCAAAAGAGCGTCAATCCACAGTTGAATTTTTACTTTTGAAAGCCTGGCTTTACCAAAAAGTTGGACAAACAGATCTTGCAATAAAAACCCTGATATCCGCCCCTCAGGAAAACAAAGTTAGACTAAGACTTGCTTACCTCTATGCCAGCATTGGAGACTTTGAAAAAGCCATCTCAAGCATAAAAGACCTGAAAGACCCGTCCTCAAATTTTATAGAGGGCTATATAAAACTCAGAGAAGGCGATATAACAGGAGCTCTTTATAGCTTTAGACGTGTTCCCAAAAACTCTGAATATTACCCTGAAGCGCGCTATTATATGGCTAAAATCTACGCAATTACAGATGAGCCTTATCGTCTCTCAATGACTGTCCAGGAGCTAAGGGGAACTGAGTTTCAAAGACCTGCAAACGAAGTGCTTGATTCTTATGAAAAATCCCGAAAGTTTAACTTAAATCTTGGCTTAGGGGTGGAAAGAGATACTAACCTTCTCGGGACTTTTGAACTAGAGACCAAAATAAGAACATGGAAAAGCTTTATTAATTTAAATAGTAGCTACAATTCAAGACCTTTCAGGTTTAGGTCCAGGCTATATGCTTCTTCAAATCAAAAAGGTTCTGAATATAACATAGTTTTCGTAAATTTAGAATTAGAGCCTAAGATAAGGTCTATTGGTTTTCCTATAGAGGGAAGTTTCACGACCCTCGGGGGTGATTTTTATTCTGCAACTGCCAGAGCGGGCATTAATCTGCACACAGATTTTGGAACCCCGGGTATAAGTGTTGGACTTCAGGACTATCTGTCGCAACCTTTTAGATTTGAAAACAGAGACGGCAGTTTTGCTCAGCTATCCTATGCTTATGAATACTTTCGTGAAAGACTCTATATGGGCTTTGACTCTTACTTAAAACTGACTGACACGGAGGGTAAAAACTGGGACTCTACCGCCATAGGCGCAAGATTTTTTACAAACTACGCACTTGGCAAAAAACTATCTTCGGGTTTAAATCTTGAGTTTGTCGGCACTAATTTCTTAAACAAAAACGAGGTTTTTGATAAAAAGCGCCGTGATGCACTTATAATAATGTCTCCTTTTTTGAACTATTCTGTTTATAAGAATTTTGATGTTCTTTTGAGCTATGCGTTTATCAGGAATTTGTCTTCTATAAATTTTTATTCTTATACGAGAAATCTTTACACTCTTCAGCTTGTAGGTAAGTTTTAGGAGGCTAAAAATGAGAGCTTTTTTATCAGTTGCTTTGGCTCTTAAGCTGGTTTTTGCTCTTGAGGTTGGTAAGGTGGATGAATTTTCTGGCAAGGTAGATAGACTCAAAAGGGGTGAAGTCAGGGCAGTTCCTATACAGACCAGAAACTTCCCGCTCCTTGTCGGGGATATAGTTCGCACCAAAACAGAATCCAGCGCGAATCTGTCTTTCATAGATGGTAATAGAGTCCAGCTTGGTCCTCTTAGCCGTCTTGATGTTTTGGAATATCAGGATGCAAAAAGGGTTAATATCCCAAGAGGCAGAGTTCTTTTTGAAATAACGCGCCTTCGCGCAGGTCAGGGATTTGAAGTAAGAACCCCCACAGCCATCCTTGGGGTAAAAGGCACTCGCTTTCTGGTAGATGTAACCCCGTCAGCTACTTTAGTCAGGGTCTTTTCAGGGGTTGTTGAATTATCAGCTATCTCAGACCCAAATACCAGAGTTTTGGCAACAGAAGGAAGTATATATAGCGTAACCTCCCTGGAGGTTAGGAGAGTGGATACTTTGCCCCTATCCCGTGAGAGGGCTCCTTTGATAGATATAGATAATCCCCCGGACCCGCAGGTTAGCCCACCTTGCCCAAGGTAGCGCTTGTTCATATTCTGGGGGCGATTCTGGGGGCGCTTTTATATCTTGGCGCGCCAGCGCCGCTTGAGTCAATAAAATTAAGGGCAGAGGATATTCTCTATAGAGCCAAAGAAGTTCTCGGGAGAGCTCATAGGCCAGATGCTAATTTGGCGATAGTCGCAATTGACGAAAAGAGCATTAACGAGCTTGGCAGATGGCCCTGGGATCGCCAGGTGATTGCAAAACTGGTGGAAAATCTCTCTCACTCAAGGGTCGTTGCCTTTGATATTGTGTTTTCTGAGCCCGCGGTCGGTGATAGAGAGCTTGCAGAGGCTATTTCAGGTGCAGGCAATGTGGTTCTTGGATTTTTTTTAAGAAAAGAGGCCAGTGATAGGTTGCAAAGCTCTGATTTTGACTTGCTTTTGCAAAGCGAGCTTTTAAGAGTTAAAAGACTCTCTGATAGGGTTTTTTTAGAGGAATTTCCAAATGTAGAGACGAATGTTAATATAATTGCAGGTTCTTCGCTTATGCAGGCGCCTTTTAATTCCCGCCCTGACCCTGATGGGCTTTATAGACGCTACCCAGTTGCATTTATGTTCAAAGGTCATGTCTTTCCCTCGATGGCTTTTCAGGTCTTTAGACTCTATAAGAATCAGGATATTGAGCTTGTTGTTTCTAATAAGGGTATAAAGAGTTTGAAATTAGGCAATGAAAATATACCTGCCAGTAATTATATTTTGCTGAACTTTCCGCGATTTTCTTCGGTTGAGGTGTTTTCCGCAGTTGATGTTATAAAAGGCAGGAAGATTCCGCCAAAAGAGGTTATATTCGTGGGTGCTACCGAGATAGGAATTTATGATATTAGACCAACGCCGATTGATTATTCAACCCCCGGGGTGTTTCTTCACTATACTGCGCTTTCTAACATATTAAAAAGAGACTTTATAACAGTAAATAAGTCAGCAGGCGTTTTTTATGTAGTTTTTGGGACTGTTCTTTCGTTGCCTGTTTTTTTTATAAGGCGCTTAAAGAGGAGAATATATCTTGCTACCTCGGCGCTTGTTTTGATTTTGTCAGTTGGGGTTTTATCTTTTGCATACTTTAATTTTTATCTTCCGGTTTTTTATTCTGCTCTTGCTTTTCTGTTTTCTTATGTTGCTTCTGAAGGGCTGATGTTTTCTCTTTATGAATTTCAAACCAGCAAACTCAAGAGGGCTTTTTCCAGCTACTTGTCACCAGAGCTTTTAGAGCTCGTTATAAAAAACCCGGAGAGCTTAAAACTTGGCGGACAAAAAAGGTATGTGACAGTTTTGTTTTCTGACTTAAGAGGTTTTACTACTATGTCTGAGAGTCTTGACCCTGAGGTTTTGGTGAATGTTTTGAATAGATATTTAGAGCCCATGACATTGATAGTCCTTGAGGAGAGGGGAATGCTTGATAAATATATAGGAGATGCCATAATGGCGATTTTCAATGCCCCTATAGAGGTTGAGGACCATCCATCGCGTGCTTGCAAAAGTGCACTAAGAATGCTCGAGAAACTAAAGGAGCTAAACGAAGGTTTTAGAAAGGACTTTGGCATAGAGCTGAGTATAGGCGTTGGGATAAATACCGGATATGCGGTAATTGGGAATATGGGCTCTTCTGTAAGGTTTGACTATACCGCAATAGGGGACACTGTAAATACTGCTTCGAGACTTGAGGGCTTAAATAAGTTTTACAAAACCAGTATAATAATAAGTGAAAGCACTGCAAGGGAGATAGAGGATAGGTTTCTCTTAAGAATGCTTGACAAGGTTGCGGTAAAGGGTAAAGCTCAGGCAACTACTATATATGAGCTTATGCTACCTACAGAGACGAATATGAAGATAAAAGAGCTTTATGAGGCTGCGCTTGAGTTTTACTTCAGGGGCATTTTCAAAGAAGCTGAGCGTTTGTTTAGTCTGTCTTACGAGCAATTTAATGATGGTCCTTCGCTTGTTTTGTTAGAGAGGAGTAGATACCTGTTGGCAAATCCGCCAGAAGAATGGGAGGGTATTTACATTGCAAGAGAGAAGTGAAAGATGGACTTTTGAGGTTCTTGGTGCTTCTGGAGGAAGAGACAGCTCAAGAAGAACAATGTGCCTTTACTTCCCGGATGGGCTTTTGGTTGATGCGGGGAATGTTTTTGTATTGCCCGAAGAGAAGCTCCTGAATATCCAGCATGTGGTGGTGACACACTCGCATCTTGACCACTTTCTGGATATTCCTTTTCTTATAGATTTTTCTTTCTCAAGGCGCGAGCATTCGCTCAATATATACGCCCTTAGTCAGACCATAGATGCTCTCAGGAAATACATAATGAACTGGGATGTCTGGCCTGAATTTGGCTCGATAAGGCTTTCTCTTACAGGGGAATTTGCGATAAATTACATACCTATAGAAGAATATAAGACTCTGAACATATTAGGATACGAAATAACGCCATTTTTAAGTAATCACACGGTGCCGACGATTGGTCTCGTTATCAGAAAAAATGGCAGGGGTATGGTCTATACATCTGATACCCACAGGAACCCGGAGCTTTGGCATTTTATAAACAAAGCTGACGACATTCATGTGGTTTTGGTGGATGTTTCCTTCCCCTCTTATCTGTCATCTCTTGCTTCTGCAAGTCTTCATAACACTCCATCTACGCTGATGGAGGACCTTGATATTCTTGAAAAGAAAGACATCAAGATATATGCAGTTCACATAAAACCAGCATTTGAAGAAGAGGTTATACTAGAGCTTGCCAAGTTACCGCGAAAGGTATACCCTATAGTAAGCAGAAAGACAATTTGGGTTTAAAATCTTAATATTGCCATGGAGATAAAACAGGATCTTCTTTCAAAGCTAAGACCGATGGGCAAAGAAGAGCGTTTTTCCACTGGAGAAGTTATATTCGCTGAAGGGGATAAACCGGACAAAATAATAGTTATAGCAAGCGGCCATGTGTCTATTTACAAAAAAAGCCATTCAGGTGAAGATATATTCGTAGGTCTTGGTGGACCTGGCTCAATTCTTGGAGAGATGTCTGTTTTCTTAGGGGGAGAGAGAACAGCGACCGTTAGAGCATCTTCAAATGTGGTGGCGATAGTTTTTGAACCAGATCAGTTTCTCGATACCATTAGCAAAATGCCAGAGCTTGCCTATACCATGCTGAGAGAGTTTTCCAAAAGAGTTTACAACCTAAACAGGCGCATTATTAATGTGACCACATCCAAGTTGATGTTTGTAGTCGGGATGTATCTGCTTGATAATCTCCAGATGAGCTCGCCAGAAGAGGGGCGCGTGGAGCTATATGTTGATAGATTCTCTACAGAATACAGTATGGATGGTTCTAAAGTTGGCTCTGTGCTGAATACTTTACAAAAAGCAGGTGTTATAAGGGTTGAGGGGGCACATACTTTTTCTGCTGGAGAAAAGCAAGATACTGTATATGTCGTATACTTAAACCCGGAGAGATTCAGGGCTTACTTAAGAAGCATAGCGCATGTTTGATAAATTAAAGCCCTTATTAGAAAAAGCGGGGGTTATAGCAGGGGAGAGAGACCCGGATAGACTTATTCCCATACTGGCGGAACTTGCAAAAACTATCCTGGAAGTAGATAGATGCAGTTTGTTTCTTTTTGATAAAGAGCGTAATAATCTTTACACTTTTGTTGCTCATGGCGGGGTGAGAATAGAGGTAAGCCCTGATAGGGGCATTGTCGGTGCAGCTTTTAGAAACAGAGAGCCACTTTTGATAAACGACGCTTACTCAGACCCTAGATTCAATCCAGAGGTTGATAAAAAAACCGGCTATAAAACCAAGAATATTCTTGCTCTTCCATTGATAGATTCTCGCGAAAATGCCATTGGTGTGTTTCAGGCTATTAATAAGTTAGAGGGAGACTTTAAAGACGAGGATTTACAAATCCTTCAGCTGATTTCAGTTTATGCCTCAAATTCTCTGGAGTCTTCTATGCTTTATGCAAAATTAAAGTCTGCCTATCGCGAGACTGTGTTGAGACTATCGCACGCTTCTGAATACAAAGACCAGGATACTTACAATCACATAGTTAGAATCGGGTTAATGGCAGGCTTGATTGCAAGAAAACTCGGCTTTGACCAGGAATTTTGCGAAAACATCCAGATGGCAGCTCCTATGCACGACATTGGCAAAATAGGCATTCCCGATGCGATACTCCTTAAAAAGGGTAAGCTAGACCCTGAGGAGTGGGAAGTTATGAAAACCCACACTATTGTGGGATATGACATTTTAAAAGATAGCGAAAACGAGCTTTTGCAAATGGCTGCAAAAATAGCACTCGAGCATCACGAGCGCTGGGACGGCACAGGATACCCTTACGGCAAGGCGGGTAAAGATATAAGCATAGAGGCAAGAATAACTACTATTTCCGATGTTTTTGACGCGCTTACTTCCAAGCGCCCTTATAAAGAGCCCTGGCCAGTATCCAAAGCAGTTGAGTATATGAAAGACCTATCTGGCAAGCAGTTTGATCCGGAAGTTCTTGAGGTTTTTTTAAATAGTCTTGACGAGATTTTAAAAATTAAAGAAGAATATAGAGACTAAAATATTAAAGTTCCGTCTTTTCCTGCAAGCACTTTTGCAGAGCCATTTATAAGTCTTATACCAGTTAGCAAACAGGCTATGGCATCAAGCTCGTCCTGATACTTTGCTTCGCGCTTAAGCTTTAGTCCATTGAGGCCAAAAAAATCCATTATGGCCTTTTTGTCTTTTCTTGGGACTTTGAATGTATCGTATAGAGCTCCGGGGTAGACCTCAAAGACTATTTTTCCCTGATTCTCAAGGATGTTTTTTAAATTTATTCCCCTTTGGGTGAGTTTTTTCATGCTGCTAAAGTTAACCGGGAAGAATCTTATTTTTAGATCTTTAAGCATTCTGTCACACTCTCTTAGTCCAAAATCCCCTGAGGGAATGCTCAAAGGCGCGTCTATCAAAATTAGTTTAAAGCTTCTGGATAGCTCTATAATTTCAAAGTCTTTATGGACTATTCCAAATTCAACGAAGCTATCTAAAAACGCAAAGCCAGTTCTTCCTGACTCGTTTGCGGAAAGGTCTATACCAAGAATCTCTTTAGGTTTTACCTCTTTAAGCCAATCGCTTTTAAAAAGCATCTAAAAATTTGCGAAAGACTGCACTCTGATTTCTCTCTGGTTTTGAGACTCATAAGACTGTTTATAAGGCTTCCAAGTTGTGCCCCTGCCAGTGAAGGCGTCGCAAAGGTATAATTGGCAAATCTCTCAATGGGTGATAGCCCTACATCAAAAGAATGACCAAGGGCAACAAAAAGAGGTATGTCTTTTCTGAGAATTTCAAGGATGCAAAGGTCTCCACCGACTAACTTCAAATCTTCAGAGGGTCCGCCCCCTCTTACTACAAATACTGCATCATGCTTTTGAGGATTATATAAACTCAGTGCTTTTGAAAGCTCCCCGTCTCTTAAAGCGGTTTCTAAGATTTCTATTTCTACAAGATTAAAATACTCACCTGCTGATGTTTTAAGACCTGTTAGAAAATCCTGATGAGTTTGCGCGCTTTTTCCATGAATCAGAAGTATTCTTATAGAGTTTTTATCCCTCAGGATTGAACGAAAGTATTCTATAAAGTCTCTGTGAGTGCGCTTTGTTATGAGTTTTTCAACTTCATTTATAAATTGCTCATAGGCTTCGCCCTGCTCCTTTACTTCGTAGCTGGATGCAACGAATTTAAAGTATGCCATTCCTCTTTGTTCATAAGGGTTTAGTTTTAAACTGCCTTTTGCACAAACGGTTGAGCCCGTGTATCTATGCGGTATTCCGTCAACGGATATTTTGCCGCTTTCGTCCTGAATATAAAGATATTTTTCTTCGGCCACTATCTTGCCACAGACTTGAATCTCTATATCAGGCAGATGATTTAGAACCTGCCTAATACTCTGGGATATTGACTTCATTCTAAAATGTTAACGCTTACTATTCTTTTGTGGATATTTTTAAGATGCTCTGTCTCAAGTTTGTTTTTGACTATTGCTCCTATTCTTACGCTTCTTCCATCATCGTATCTCAAAGACCCGACAGAGTGATAGATGACAGGTTCTCCTTTTTCAAAGCCCCCAAAAATCATCACATGACCTTTCATAAAAAGCAGGGTCCTGAAAGGGGGCAGTTTTTCAAGGGTTGATTTCATCTCCTCATAGCTATTAAAGCCTGTTGCCACGACCTTTCCGATTTTTGCCTGCTGTGAGGAATTTCTCGGGAGTTCCAGACCAAAAACCCAGTAAAGCGCCTGCACTAAAGAAGAGCAATCCCATCTGCCCTCCTTCCCGCCCCAGTCGTAAGCAGTGCCAAGCATTAGCTCAAGAATCTCTTTTGCTCTATCCTGGCTAAATGTCTCAAAGCCTTCGCTTACAATGTCGCGAGAGACTCTCTTTGTGCTACCATCCGGGAGCATTACTCTAATGCCGTCTATCTGACTCTCAACAATCGGCAGTCTAGAGCCAAGTCCAAAGACAATCCCGTCTATATTTGCATGCTTTACCTTTACCACTGCATTTGGCATAGACATTAGCTTTAAGAGCTCTTCTTTGGTGCTTTGGTGCACATCTTTTTTCTTTACCCAGCCTCTCATGTAAGGAGCATGCACATATAACCATTTTCCGTCTTTTGAGATATGCAGTATTGCAAGTGGCGTAAAGGGTTCAAGCAGGGTATACTGGTTGTAGTCGATATTTTTGCCTCTTGAATGGATTGCTTTATCAAGTGGATACATCTTCATATTGGTTCTTCTTGCCGTCCAGCCATAAGATACTTTTATTTCCCTCTCCAGGTTATCTTTGTTGAAGTTAGACTCTATTTCGCTTTTAAAATCCAGGATGCTTTTGCCATCTATTAGCCAGTCTTCTTTGGGTGGCCAGTCAAAGTAAATCCACTCAAGGAGTTTTGAAGCTAGTATCCTGTCGGGAAATTTTTCAATGCGCTTCATAAAGTCGATCTCAGAGTGCGATTGGGCATTGATACTCTGTATGTCAAGACAATAGCCCAGAGAAAAGAGGAATATAAAAATAAGAGCCTTCATGAGAGTATAATAAGCCAGCTAATGAGGCGCTTTTGGTTAGAGCTAGGCGGTTTTTTTTCTCTTGTCGCGCTCTGCGCGGTTTTTGTATTTTTTAGACCTGTTAATCTTGGGCTTGACCTGATGGGGGGCACTTCAATCCTAATAAGACCGGATATGGAATATGCAATCAAAAATGAATATTCAAGAATTACAAGAGCCCTTGGTGAGAGATTGCCCCAAAAAGGTTTTAAGGTGCTTGAGATAAAACCAGAGGGGGGCGTCATTTTTGTAGAGTTTTTAGAGCAAATTAACCCAGAGACTTTCAGGAGTTTCCTGAGGGAAGAGTTTAACTCCCTGGAGATTGAGTCTCTTTCTGAAAAAGAAGTTAGGTTAAAACTGAAAGAGCAGGAGCTGGATTCTTTTAAAAGGGGCGTTCTTAATCAGACTATTGAGGTTTTGAGGAGAAGAGTTGACGAGCTTGGGGTGGTTCAGCCTACTATAGCAAGAGTTGGTGAGGATAGAGTCCTTGTAGAGCTCCCCGGGATTCTTGACATCCAGAGGGCAAAGGCGCTTCTTGGCAGAACCGCAACTCTTGAGCTATCTATTGTTATAAGCTCTGGAACTAAAGAGTCTCTTGAGAAGCTCCAGGGTCCAAACGCCAGGCTAGTCTCTGCGGCAGATAACAGATGGTATCTTGTTGAGTCTCCGCCTGTTGTCTCCGGCTCTGATTTAAAGACTGCTTATACCTCAAGCGACGAGTTTGGTATGCCAGCTGTCGCTTTTGAGCTAAATCCAGATGCTGCAAGCAGGTTTGCTAAAGTCACTTCAGAAAACATAGGCAGAGAGCTTGCAATAGTTTTAGACGACAGGATAATATCCGCGCCTGTGATTAGAAGCAGGATAAGCGACAGGGGTCAAATAAGCGGGAATTTCACCCCTGACGAGGCGAAAGAGCTCGCAATCGTCCTTCGCTCAGGGTCTTTGCCGACAAAGATTGAATTTTTGCAAGAGAGGGTCGTTGGTCCTTCTTTGGGGAAAGACGCGATAGAACAGGGTATAAAATCCGCGATAGCGGGCTTTGTGTTTTTGCTCCTTGTCCTTATTTTGCGCTACAGGGTAGTTGGCATAACCGCGGGGCTTTCGATAGTTTTAAATGCCCTGATGCTCTGGGCAGGGCTTGCTCTGCTTGGGGGAACTCTAACCCTTCCGGGTATTGCGGGAATTATCCTCAACATGGGTATAGCGGTAGATTCAAATGTCCTTATTTTTGAAAGGGTAAAGGAAGAGCTCCGCTCTGGAAGCCCTATAAAAAAGGCCATAGCTCTGGGATATAGGCGCTCTTTTGGGGCGGTTCTGGACACTCACGCTACATTGCTTGTTGCTGCCCTTATACTCTTTCAATTTGGCTCGGGCCCTGTTAAAGGGTTTGCGACAACCCTGACAATTGGCACTATTGCATCGTTTGTTTCTAATGTCTATTATGCCAGGGTCTTGCTTGAGTCTCTTGCAAGGTTTAGGCTATTTAGATTTTAAATTAGTGTTAAGTTGTGATAAGATTAAATATCCTTTTAGCTTCTATGAGGAGGTTTAGAATATGAAAGTCCTATATATCTTTAGCACGCCAAATAGTGCAAGTTACATCCTTGGCAGGATGATATTACCACAGCTGGAGAACGGAACGCATCCTGTTGAGGTTTCAGGGATGTTTTTCTTTCTTGATAATAACTATGCACTTCTTAAGGGAAGTCCTCTGGGCACTCGCCTTCAGAGGCTTCTTGAGGCTAAAAAAATAGGCTTTTTGATGGGTTGCGACCAGTGTTGCATGGAAAGAAACATAGAAAACGACCTGATAGAAGGTGCGACCATCGGTTGTTTTCCAAACCTTTACAAAAAAGCGGGGGAGTATGGGGTTGAACAGGTAATCACGCTTTAAAAGGAGGCATGCAATGAAAAAACTCCCCGTTATTTTTGCCCTTCTTGGCTTTGCTTTTTCAAAAGAAGGAGTGGAAAATCTCAAACTAAGACCTGATAACAATAAACTTCTAGCACACGCAGGTCACAGCCATAGCTTAGGTGAGAAAAAGCCCTCTCTTATGCCAGAAATATCACTGGTTATTGAACTCTCTTTGGTTTCAAGAAACAGAAAAGACGAAGAATATAAAGAGCTCCAGATACCGAGGGTTTTCCACAGACACCATCACGAAGGCCATTCTGACCACGGCATAAGAAACGAAAAGCGCGGATTTAACCTAAACCATGTGGAGCTGGGTACTTACTTCCATCCTCATAAAAACCTTGATCTAACAGCTGTTTTTGCATTTCATGGAGAAAAGGCAGAGGTAGAGGAGGCTTACGCTCTTGCAAAAGGTCTTCCTGGAGGTTTTGAGATAAAACTGGGTAAATTCAGAAGCGCTTTTGGGAAAATCAACACTCAAGAGCCTCACACGTGGGACTTTGCAACCGCCCCGCTTATTTTCACAGGATTCTTTGGCGACGAGGGACTCATAGAAAAGGGTATTCAGGTAAGCTGGTATGCCCCGACTAAATTCTTCCTCCAGGTTGGCGCCGAGGTCCTTCAGGGAGAAAACGAAGCGAGCTTTAACTACAAAGGCTTTACAATTACTCACTCGCCAACTGGCAGGAGCTTTGAAGTTGAAGATAAAAGCGCACCAAGTTTATTTATCGGCTTTATAAAGAGTTCTTTTGAGTACAATGATTTTACCATCTCTCCGGGAATCTCTTACGCACAGGGCAAACACAGGCACGAGCATGGCGACCACGGACTTGACGCGGATTCAAAACTCTACGGGGTGGATTTAACCGCAAAATACAGCTTTGACCAGCAAAGATATCTATCTCTTCAAACTGAATACATCTATCGCGATATGAAAGGCACCAGATACGGCTTTACTGGTGCAGGAGCTATAACGGCAGACCCAATCAAGAGACGCCAGGGGGGCTACTACATCCAGCTAGTTGGCGCAATTAACAAAAACTTAAGAGCTGGGATTCAATATAACTTAATAGACAGAAACGAAGTTTTCCGCGCCGGCAGGAAGTTATCACCTTCTTACTCAAACCTCCCTGCATACTATGCAATGGTTGAATATAGCCCCACGGACTTTTCGCGCATCAGACTTCAGGCAGGTCAAAACAAGGCTCTATACGCATTAGAAAATCGCATACTTGAGAGAAAAACGGTCAACGAAGTAATCCTTCAGTTTACCTTCGCCTTTGGACACAACCACTAAAGGGCTTTTATGAGCTCTTTTTAAGGGCAGGAAAGAGAATAACCTCTCTTATAGACTCCTGCCCTGTTAATATCATAACAAGCCTGTCTATTCCGATTCCTGCGCCGGCAGTTGGCATAAGCCCATATTCTAAAGCTTCTAAAAACGCCTCGTCCATAAGCATAGCCTCCTCGTCGCCAAGAGACCTATCCCTTGATTGCTCTTCAAATCGCTCTTTTTGCTCAACAGGGTCTGTCAGCTCAGAGTAGGCATTTGCAACCTCTTTACCAAGGATATATAGCTCAAACCTCTCTACCAGCCTTTTGTCTTCTCTGTGACTTCTGGCAAGGGGGGATATAAGCCTTGGAAAGTCAACAACAAAAGTCGGCTCAATTAAATTATCTTCAACAAAGGTCGAAAAGACCTTGTCTATTAGCTTGCCGTGGGTTAATTCCCAGGCATTATGAATGCCAGATTTTTTGCAAAATTCTCTCAGCTCTGAGGTATCTTTTAGGAAAAATTCCATATCCTTTCCTGTTTTTTCCTCAAGGAGCTCAAAGTAAGACCTGACATTAAATCTATCAAGGCTTATTTCCCTGTCTTTTCCTCTTATTACCCTCTCCCCGGTTGCTTTTTCGCAAACATACAAAATAAGCTCTTTAACAAAATTCATCATGTCTTTGTAGTCCCAAAGGGCTGCGTAAAACTCAAGCATGGAAAACTCAGGATTGTGGGTTGAATCAACGCCTTCATTCCGGAAGTTTCTCCCAAGCTCATAAACCCTCTCAAGCCCACCAATTATGAGCTTTTTAAGATACAATTCAGGAGCTATTCTAAGATAAAGCTCTTCCTCAAGCGCATTGTGGAAGGTTTTAAAAGGCCTTGCGCTTGCCCCCGAAGCCACAGGCTGAAGGATAGGGGTCTCTACCTCGATAAAGCCGTTTGAGTCAAGAAACTCTCTGATGCTTTTTAGAACCTTGCTCTTTATTAAAACTACATTTCTTGCCTCTTCGTTTACAATAAGGTCAAGATACCTCTTTCTGTAGCGAACTTCGGTGTCCTTTAGCCCGTGCCACTTTTCAGGCATGGGATTTAAACTCTTTGCAAGGATCTCAAAGCGCTTTACATCAATGGTTAGCTCCCCCGCCTTTGTCCTAAAGAGCTCTCCCTCAATTCCCAAAACATCGCCCACATCCACAAGCTCTAAAAATCTATTTAGCCCATCCTCACCAAGGGTGTCTTTACTTAGATATATCTGGATTTTACCGCTTAAATCCTGAATGTCGCCAAATACTGCCTTTCCCATTTTTCTAATATTCATCAATCGCGCGCTTACGCGCGCAAAAAGCCCCTCTGGGTCCATCTCAAGCTCTTTTAAAACCTCTTCCAGAGGCTTTGGCTCGCAAGTTGATATCTTTGCCCCTATTAGACAAATCTTTCCCTCTTTTCGCTCAAGTCTTCCAGAGAGAGAAACTTCCTGACTCTCTTTAGGCTCTTGAGAAGGGTCAAAATAAACAACTATCTCTCTCTGGCTTTCAAGTCTTGCTATGGTAGTGCCATCCTGCTTTGAAAGGCGCTTTAACCTGCCACTTACGCAAACTTCAAAAGGCTCAAACTCCTTTTCGCAACTTAACCTTAGCTCTCTTATAGAGTGGGTCTTTTCAAACCTATAAGGCAGGTTATCTCTTAGCTTTTTAAACTTTTCCAGCCTTGCATCCCTTTCTTGCATATACACTAGTCTAACAGGAAGGTTTAAAATTAAAAAAGTGAGAATAGTTGTAAACGGCAAGGATATGCTCTTTGGTGAGCAAATTACCATCCTGGGACTTCTTGAGAAGTTAGAGCTCTCAAAAGAAGGTATTGCGGTTGCTGTAAACGGAGAGGTAATACCAAAGAGTAAGCACGATAGCTTTAGCCTCAAAGACGGAGACGAGGTTGAAGTTGTAAAAGTAGTCGGAGGCGGATAGAGAGATGGAAGACTACCTTGAAATAGCAGGCAGGCGTTTTAGCTCAAGGCTTATGATAGGCTCTGGAAAGTTCAAAAGCTTTCAGCAAAACAAAGAAGTCCTTGAAGCAAGCGGGGCTGAAATCATCACCGTTGCGGTAAGGAGAGTAAATATAACCGACAAAGATAAAGAAAACCTCCTTGACTACATAGACCCGAAAATCTATCAGATTCTTCCAAACACAGCAGGATGCTACAGCGCAAAAGAGGCGATAAATACCGCAATGCTTGCAAGAGAGGCAACGGGCATAAACTGGATAAAGCTGGAAGTGATTGGAGACCAAAAGACCCTCCTCCCTGACATGGAGCAAACCCTGGAGGCTGCAAAGATTTTAATAAAAGAAGGCTTTGTCGTTTTGCCCTATATCTTTGACGATCCTATATATGCCAAAAAGTTTGAAGACATTGGCTGCGCTGCTGTTATGCCACTTGCTGCCCCGATAGGCTCAGGTCTTGGTCTTCAAAATCCTTATAACATCATCTTTATAAGGGAAGCCGTTAGCATTCCTGTAATTGTTGATGCTGGTATTGGCTCGGCTGCGGACATACCGCCTGTTATGGAGCTTGGCGTTGACGCAATCCTTACAAACACCGCCCTTGCAGAGGCAAAAGACCCGATTATGATGGCAAAGGCTATGAAGCATGCAACGATTGCAGGAAGGCTTTCATATTTAGCTGGCAGGATGCCAAGGCGCACATATGCAGTTCCTTCTTCGCCTCTAAAAGGAGTTCCTTATAAAAATTAATGCAGGTTGCATTAGTAGGTGCTGGCATAAGCGGGCTTTTGGTATCTTATGAGCTTAAAAAACTTGGCATAAAGCCCATAATTTTTGAAAAAGAGCAAGATTTATCATCTCAAACTCAGGTCTTTTCTATTAGTCAAGAGCTTAAAACTCTCTCAAGAGAGCTTTCTTTAGAGCTTTTGAGATTAAAAAACCAGACAAGATGCATCATAAGGGATAAAAAAATAAGAAAATTCAGTCTATCTTTTTTTAGCCTTTTAACCTCAGGGGTTTTTAAGCCTTCAGAGATGCTCTCTTTTTTAAAAGAGCCTTTTTTAAAGTCTTCAGCACGTGACATAGAGAGCGTTGCGGACTTTATATTGAGGCGATTTAATAATAAAGTCCTTGAGTATCTTGTTGAGCCTCTGATTTCAGAGTTCTGCCTTGGGGATGAAAGGAGTCTTTCTTTAAAATTCGCCGTCAGGCGAGTTTACGAACTTGAAAAGAATAAAACAGGGGTGATAAAAGGGGTTTTAAAAAATGCTTTAAAGCTCCCTGAGCTTGGATTTTTCAAAGATGGGGATTTAATCAAAGAGCTCTCAAAAGAACTCTCTTTGAGTTTTGAGAATGTGGTTTTAAGAATTAGAAAAAAAGAAGGAGATTTTATTCTGGAAGCAAGAGACGGAAAGCATAAAGCTAAATGCGTAATTACCTGCGTTCCTGCCTGGGCGTGCGCTTACATGCTAAGAGACCTCTCCTGGAGCGCATCTGATAGGCTAGAGAAGCTCTACTATTCGCCTTTTGTTTTGGTTAGAGCGAATTTAAATCCTGAGATGGGATGTTTTAGAATACTTTTTCCCTCTTCTGAGGGCTTTCGCATAAAGAGAGCGTTTTTAAATTTAGATTCTAGCTACAGCATCTATTTAGGCGGGGCAAAAGATAAAGAAGCTCTTGATTTAACCGATAGTGAAATTGAGTCTATAGTGACATCAGAGCTATCCGCTATTGGCTTTAAAGTTATTGATATAAAATCCATAGAGCGCCACAGAAGAGCTTTGCCGCAGTTTAATTTAGATTACGAAGAGGTTTTAAATATGGTAAAAGCCCTTGAAGATGAAAACCCGGGGCTTTTCATAGGC